>CAYVGQ010000011.1:0-12898 GCA_964450295.1 uncultured Phascolarctobacterium sp.
GGATATGTTACCTTGCACCTGTTCATGAGCAAATTTTTACGAAATTGATTTTTAGGCAAAATCACAGAACCGCACTAGGAGCCACGTCCCAAGGACAGCATTCTAAATTCTTGACATCAATACTACCGTCTCGACGTGGTGCGTCATTGGAAACATATCCACCGGCTGAGCCAGTTCTGTCTTATATCCATTTTGTTCCAGATAGGACAGGTCACGAGCCAGAGAGGCTGGATTACACGAAACATACACGATACGTTGCGGCCGAACCTGCGTTATAGCTGCCAAAAGTTTTTCTTCGCAACCGGCCCGCGGGGGATCCAATAAAACTACTTCCGGACGTAGCCCCTGTTCCGCCAACTCTTGCATTTTTAAGGTAGCGTCACTCAAAATAAATTCTACATTTGTACAGCGATTGTCTTCTGCATTACGCTGCGCATCTTCAATTGCCTGTGCGACTATCTCAATTCCATAAACCTTTTTTGCATGTTTAGCCAGATACAGGGAAATCGTCCCTGTTCCGCAATAACAATCTACTACCGTTTCATTTCCGGTCAAGGCGGAAAATTCCACTGCTTTATTATAAAGTTTTTCGGTCTGCGCACTGTTGACTTGGAAAAAGGATTGTGCAGAAATATTGAATTTAAAATTACCAAGACGGTCTTTAATTGTTGCCTTACCATATAGAAGTTTTGTTTTAAAACCCATAATAATATTGGTCTGCTTCTTATTGATGTTTTGCACAACACTTTTTAAGCCGGGCACGCCCTCACGCAACATTTTTACCAATTCTTTGCTATATGGCAAATCGTATGTTGCGGTAATAATAACAGCCATTACTTCGCCTGTATTAACGCCAACACGCCCCATAACATGACGTACCAGCCCCTGGCCTGTTTTTTCGTTATAAGCAGAAATATTATATTCTTCCATCCATCGATGGACAACTTTAACAATATCGTTATTACGTTGTTTTTGGATCAGACAGTTTTCTACACCGACAACCTTATGCGTTGCTGCTGCATAACAACCAATTTCCAAACTACCATTTGCAAAAGCAACTGGAAACTGCATTTTGTTACGGTAGTGCCAGGGATCCTCCGCCCCTATGATAGGCAACACTTCAACTGCTTGCAAATGGCCAATACGTTGGAAGGCATCACGTACCTGCTGCTCTTTAGCCTTCAATTGGCCGGTATAACTTAAGTGCTGTAATTGACAGCCACCGCATTCTTCGTAAACCGGACACAACGGCTCAACCCGTTCCGGTACTACTTCCAAAAGATCGGTAACATGTCCGGAGGCATAATTTTTCTTTATCAGATCTAACTCTGCCTCCACCATTTCTCCGGGCAAAGCGCCTTTGACAAACACGGTAAAACCATCAACCCTGCCAACGCCTTCACAACTGCTACCAAGTCCTGTTATTTTCACATTTACTTTATCTCCGCGTAAAAATTTGTTTTCCTTTCTTGTACTCATAGCTACCCCCAAATTCTATTTTCAACAAATAAATTATAGCATAAAAGTAAGATCTTTTAATTATTGAAATTTTTCTATTTACGATTGGCCCCTTTGAGTAAATAAAGCACTCTGGACTTTATTCACTCAGCGTTCAAATGACACTTCATTTTTTTATATCTACAGGTATATAAATCAAGCATCTTACTTTGCGTCCCTCTTTATCGCGGGCAGGCATAAATTTCCATTTTATACACTCTTCAACAGCAGCACCATCAAGAAAAGGATTTCCTGATGACTTTGCCGTAGAAACATATTCAGCTCGTCCATCGCAACCAACTAAAATACAAACTGTTACGCACCCTTCGCTACCATTAGCTTTTGCCGGATACTGAATTACTGTCCTTTTTATCAATTTAGGTTTAATCGCCGGCGTACTAACTATTTTAGCAAATTTATGCTTAATTTCAGGTTTATTTTTTGTTTTATTAAGTTCCGATACGTTCAATATCGGCAAAATATTGTCAATTTCATTTTCATAACAAAATATTATCTCAAAAGTATTATCTTCGAAAAATATTTTATCAGAAATTTCTATACTTTCTGCTTCGCTCCCTTGGTTTACACTCTCAATATAATCCATAGTTTGAAAAATATCTTGATTAGTTAAATAAATTTCATTATTTATAAAGAAAGCAGTAGCAATAAATACTAATAAATGAAATACAAAAGCACTTACAGTAGCATACCCAAATCTTTTTTTTGCAGTTATCATTTTCTAATGTCTCTTTTCAGAAGCTAAAGCTACTTTTCTAACTCCTAGCTTCTTTAACTCCTCTACAATCATTAAAACAGCATTATATGGAGCCTCCTTGTCCACACGTAAAATTATCAACGCTTCAGGAGTCACATTTAATGCGGCCTGTACACATTCTGTTATATGTTCCTGTTGGATTTTTTCCGCATCAACAAAGAATGATCCTGTTGCATCAATAGAAATCACCATTCCTTTTGCATCAGCCATCTTTCCCTCTTGCATAGCAGCTAATTTTAAGGGAACAAGATTCATATTGACCATATCTGTTGTTGCCATCATAAAAAAAACCAATAGGAAAAACATTATGTCGATCATTGGTACAATCATAATCTGCGGAAAGTTTTCATGCGGTTTGCCAAATTTCATTATCTCACCTGCATTTCATAAATCAATTGAAATTATCTATCATTAGCAATTAATAATAAACAAGTATATTGCAATATTTTATTTAAAATAGAAATATAGTATTTCAAAATGCTGTAAAGAAGTAACGCCAAAATTGCAACTAGCAAGCCAAAGGCTGTAGCAGTCAATGCTTCTCCTATACCCTCTGTTATTGCAAAAGGTTGTGAGCTCGCAATTGTAAAAATCTTAAAAGATGACATTATCCCTGAAATCGTCCCCAACAATCCTAAAAGTGGAGCCAGCGTAATTATAGAGCTTAATAAACTCAATTTTTCTTCATATGCGTTTAACATAATATTGACTCTTGTTTCCAATGTTTGTACTTTGTCATTTTTGTTTGCGCCCGACTCTAAATAATAAGATATTATTTCTGCCACATCACTCGCAGAATCTTTTGCTGCAACCAAAGCTTCGTCAAAATTTTTATTTTGTAAATTATATTTTATATCTGCAAAACACTTCTCCGAAATATTACGTTCCTTATAGAATAAAATTCTTTCCACAAAAATGACCACAACCAAAAAAGAGCACGCCAGCAAAGGATACATTACCAACCCGCCTTTTGAAAAACTTAACCATACGGTCATCATTAAACATCGCTCCAATCAGTTAGCTTTATTACGCCAGTTCAACAAACATTCTAATAAACTCCTAAACTTTAAGGGTTTGGACAAAAAATCACTTATTCCGTTTTCTATGCACTTATATTTTTTTGTATCATTCATTGTATCAAAAGCGCCAATGATCATAGCTTGATTACTTACATTTTGATGACGGCATATTTTACTTATTCCTTCCATGCCTTCACTCCAACAATCTATATCCAAAATTAGACAATCAAATCCACTGCCATCATTGCTATCAAGCAATTCCAGAGCATTCTTTTCATTTTCCGCTAAATAAACATAAGCGCCTTTTTGCTCTAACAACCGTCTTACGACCAGTACCGTCAGCGGTGATGCCGCAACGATTAATATTCTTAGTCCTGCTATACTTTTTTCTTCACTCCAACCATGACTTTCTTCATTTTTTTTGATAAAATTGCTTTGCACCAGCTTTAATTTTAAATCAATTGTCACAATAGTCCCCTCGCCATATTTACTGACAACAGAAATTTTACCATTTAATTTATCTATTATGCCTTTTGCAATAGCCAGCCCCAATCCTGAGCTTTGGCTCTTGTTTTTTCCATGCCCGTCAGGTTGAAAAATATGTTTAAGCCTTTGCTCCTCTATCCCAATCCCAGTATCTTTGATAATGAATCTATATACCCCTTTTTCATTGTTTGCGGAAGGTAATTCGTATAGCAGTAAAGTGACTTCACCATTTTTATTGGAATATTTAAAGGCGTTATCTAAAATATTATTCAAAACTTTATTAATTGCCTTAAAACCTCCTATGCAGCTATCATGGAATACCTCCTGATCTATGCTGAATTTAATTTTTTTATGTTTATAGCTTTTTTTGAATTTATTTTTAATTTTAAAAAGTAAATCCGTTAGTGTAAACTGCTCGTCAGGTATCTTCATTTTTTCATTTTCTAAATTACTTATATCCATAATGTCGTTAAGGATTTCTGTTATTTGCGCAATATACACAGTTGCTTCTTCTATTTTTTCTTTGATCTCTATGTTTTCACTTTTAGCTCCAGTGCCTTTTACTATTGCGGAAATATAACGCAGAGACATTTTCAATTTACTACTTATTGAGGATAAATAATCGTTCTTAATATTATTAGCATATTGCAATTCTTCTATCTTTTTTAAAAGTAATGCGCATTTAGTGTTTTGGCTCTCAACTGTATCAGTAATGTCCACCTCAGTCCAAAGAATCATCCCGTATACTTTGTCAAAGTTTGCATACCTGATTCTTATTTTTTTCTTTTTCCCTTTTTTATTATTCACTTCTACATCGAATTGATAAGTTTTATTATTTTCCAAATTTCTCCTAATGTTGGAGATGTTCATCTTGTTTAGTACTTCATCTTTCAAATTTACAGAAATACATCTGTCCACATATTCTTGCACCGCCTCAGCATAATCAAACTCCTGTTTCACAATTCTATTTATACAGGTCCCGTTTTGAGCATATAATTTTGCTTTGGCCGTGTAAAGATTTAAATAAGCAATCATATTATAATCATATTGCACTGATGCGTTTATAATTTCCTGCATTAACTTGCTCTCGTTTATATCATATGTATATAAAAACGCCATTAAATCTTTTGTTTTTGGATCCAACATCAGCTGAATTGTTGACCGAGCCCACATTATATATTTTTCATTACGCGAGTAACGTCTGTAATCTATGGATAATAAAGTTTTACCTTCCTCAAATGAACGAGTTAAATTTTTTAAATCCAACAGTTCAGCAAACTCTTTTCTTTTAGAAATATCTATAACCGTCGGCAAAACACGTTCAACAAATTCACTGGCGGGCTGTCCCGGCGAAATTGTAGGCACGGGAAATCCATGCGGATCATGTTCCATAACCGTTCCTTGAAAAACATTTATAACCAGATAAGCCATAAAATCAAGGTCCACTCTGTATCGACGCAACAATTCCTTCTGGTAACGTTCCGCCTCCAGCTCGCGCGAATGTTTCTGCTCTGTAACATCAAGCATGTAGACGACATAAGCTGGACGACCAAGCCATTCTATAATATTCACTCTTATGGAAACTGTTTTATCAATATTCGGCATATAAATTTCAGACACATTATTCTGTGTATGCGCAATGAATAATTTGCAATAGCTACATTGATGATTCCTAGATTTAAAAAATTCATAACATTTTTTCCCGGTGTAGCTGCAATCTTCTGCTTTTAATAATTCTATTGCTGCCTTATTAGCATAAAACAAACTATAATTGATCGCATCCACAACATAAATAGCAGTTGTGGTTCCGTCTAAAATATTTCTTTGAAACCCAAACCTGCTTTCCGATTTACTTAATACCATTTTAGTATACAAAATATTCTTTAGCCGTGCTGATATTACTTCGGGATTAAAAGGTTTGCAAATATAATCATCCGCACCCAAGCTTAAAGCCGTAACTTCGTCAGAAATTTCTCCTACAGAAGTCACTATCATTATCACTATATCCCGATATTTCGGCTTTGATCTGAGCATTTGCAACAATTCTAAGCCATTTATTTCGGGGAGCAATAATTCTAAAAGTACAATATCAATGTCATCTCTTTCCTCCAATATTTGAAGTGCTTTATGCCCATCTTCAGCTTCAAACACCTCATATTCCTCAGATAAAGCATCTCTAATAACATCTCTACTTATTACTCTGTTATCAGCAATCAATAATTTCTTTTTCATCTTCACACCACCATTATAAAAACAGATAAGCTGCCTTGCTCTTTAAGACAGCTTATCTACATCCTATTTTGGCTACTAAAATACCAATTTCATACAACACCAGCATCGGTAGCGCCATCAATATTTGCGATAAAACATCTGGTGGCGTTAAAAAAGCTGCTATTATAAAAATAACCAAAACCATATATTTTCTTATTGCAACAAGCTGTCCTACTGTTACTAAACCCAATCGGCACAACAAATAAGTAACAATTGGTAATTCAAAAACTATTCCAAATGAAAGCACAAAACCAAAAAGAAAACCTACATACTGACTTATGGAAAGCATAGGCGTTGCTAAATTTTCTCCCATATAAACAAAAAAGCTTATCGCCGATAAAAAGACAACCCCGTAGCCAAAAATAACCCCTAACACAAATAAAATCATAGAACCAATTGAAAATAAAAGAATCTCTTTTTTCTCATTATCATATAAAGCCGGTTTTATAAATCCCCATATCTGCCAGAAAATAATCGGTGAAGAAATAATCATTGCCGCAATGAGAGAAACCTTCATCTGAGCAGTCAGTGTTTCCGCCAGCCCCAAATAAACAAATTGTATACCTCTAGCTTTTATCGGTTCTGTAAGAAACTGCATTATAAGATCAACATAAAAAGTAAATATTATAAAAAAACTAATTACTATTGTAATGAAACACCAAAACAATTTGCTTCTTAGTTCTTTAATATGTTCTTTTAACGGCGGTTCATAAATTTCCACTTTAGCGAAAGCATCATCATTATTTTGAGGAAGGTCCTTCGGCATTATCATCACCCTCTTTAGCTTCAGGAGAGTCAGGATTTTTTATTTCTTGTTTAAACTCTCTTATACTGGTGCCAAGTGCTTTACCAACTCCAGATAATTTGTTTGAACCAAAAACCATCAGTGCAATAACTAAAATCAAAAGTATTTCTGTTGCTCCCAATCTCATAATAGCACCCCTTTCTGTTCACTTGTGCGATTGCTCTAATTCATTGGTATCCTTTGCATGTTTTAATACTTCTTGCTGAATTCTTTCAAATTCAGAATTTGTTTTTTTAATTTCTTCATCTGTTTTTTTTAATTCTTCCATTTCAAGATCTTCTTCAAATGATTTTGTAATTTCCTGCATAGTTGTACGTATTTTTTTTACGCTTTTTGCCAAGGTTCTTGCTATCTTGGGCAAATCTTCCGGGCCAACTACAAAAAAACATATGAGAAGCACTACAAAAATTTCTCCAATGCCTATACCCAAGCTAATCCCACCCATCAAGTTAAACTTCCACCACTATGTTATTTATTGCGGAAGTACCGCATGGTATTTAAAATAATTATAACACCATGCGGTAAAATATACAAAATGTCATTAAATGTTATATCTTATTAGCATCATCATCTAACATTACATCTTTATTGCCCACACGTTTTTTACCCGGCCACAAATCCATAAACCAGTTATGGAAAAGCATAATGCAAATAAACAAAATACCAGGAGCCATTGGAAACTGCTGCGGATGAGAATAGGCAGCCTGAGTGCCCAGCATTGTCGGGCTAAATTTGTAGTACAACCAGTGGAAAATTATAGTGCTTGCAACAATAATAATCAATCGTAGCGCAATATTCACCGGTGCACTATATTTTTTCGGACCGTTATCAAAATAGAAATTTAGAATCATCGCCGGGATCAACATCATAATAGCTAATTCGCCACTATGTAAATATCTCCAGTCCGGAGCTAAAATTCTTTTTGCACCATCGACAGCCGGCCCCCAGGAAAGCTCCTGAATAAAATTAAAGGTCACAAAAAGCAGAATAGCAAAAGCTAATACGCCAATAAAGCCTACGACTCCACGTAAAATTTTATTTTTTATTAAAACAAAGGGATAGCGGTCAAATGTTATTTCTAACATCCAGATAGCAACTGTTCCGCACATTACCCAACCCACATTAAAGTTTCCATGCAATGTATGTGCAAATTCAAACCACCACGGATATGCTGCTGCATATTCCTGCCATGGCCAAAACAATACATGATAATGCGGATGCATCAGGCAAAAAAAGGCCAGGATAGAAAACAACGCTGTTACACAAAATATCGTAATTCCTCTAGCCGGCTGCTTAAGATTCTGCCAGGGATGATTATCAAAGCAAACAGCAACAATAGGACTAAGCCACGAAGCAATCGCCGCAAACATCAAAATAGCCAAGGAGGAATATTCCCGTGCAAAAAACTCTGTCATTCCTTTGCCAACAAGCTTATCCACACTAAGATAGGGAATAGAATAAACACCCATGAAATTATAGAAAAATCCCCAAATAACAGCACCCACAATAGCAAAATTGACAAACATTAAAACTGCGCCTGTAACTACCGGATGCTTGGTTTCTCGCCACTTTAAACTAAATGGCCAAAAATTAAATACATAAGCCTGCCAAATAGCAACTATTAGTATCCAGCGAATATACATATAACCATATTGAGGGGTATACCATTTTAGAATGCCACGCGGATCCATAAATACCCACCAAAGAATATAAAATATAAGGAAAGAAAATAAAACGCCTACAATTCCACGCATAGGTTGCGCTATTTTATTCTCCATAACACGACTTTCCAACCACATGTGCTCTTTTAAGCTAATCATAACAATTGCACCACCCTATTTTTTACTATCCGAACATTATTTGGTCACCATTACCCAAGAATAGTTTCTTTTTGCTCTTAAATCTTGCAGTTCCCTGTACAACAGGCAACCCTGCCAGAATCATTTTTTCTGCTGTTAAATAACCAGTGCAGTGGTTACAACCAAGTATTTCTACGCCGTAAGCAGGAAGTGCCTTGATCAAATCATCATACTGCGGGTCCCAATCTTCAAACGGCGAGATATGCAGACCGCCCTGAATTCCATATATCTTATCTCCGCCTTTAACCCGATGCTTGATTTCTTCCAAAAATGAAATTATACCCATATGGCAACAGCCTGTAATAGCAACAAGTCCTTTATCTTTTACATTGAAAACCAGTCCCTGTTCTCCCAATACGCGGCAAATAATAGCCGAATCAAAGCTTATTGAAGCGCATCCGGGAAATACCGGATGAACTTTCCCTGATTCACGCACTTCAAGGCTTCCTGTGTGGGGGAAATCATTTTTAACATGTGCTATAGGGAAATTTGCTCCCTTTAATAAGTCAAATCCTTCTTTATAAAAACCTTTAGGAACAATAATAGGAATATCAGGGTAGTGTTTTAAAACAGATTCAATACCCCAGTAATGATCGAAATGCTCATGTGACAGAACTAATAAGTCGATCTCACGATTTTCCAGCATTTTATCTACGCCTTCACGTTTAAAGCACTCATCCATCCAGGCCGTATTCCAGCCACAATCAAGTAAAATTTTCTTTTTAGTGCCGTCAAGCAGTTCCATATCGATCAGCGCACAATAACCACCTGCATTATCTCCATTATAACCTTCTGCAACACCAGTGTTTGTCCATGGGATGATATACTGGTTTACCAACAAACCACCCGCATCCTTCATGTCCTTTACTAATCGTTCATTATTAAACCAGCTTGTTTCAGATACCACCGTACATTTTACGCTCTTGCACTCGCCAATATCATAATCGCCTATTGGCTCCGGTGGGACAAATACATCTTTTAGTACTGTCGATGATGCCCCTGCCATTGCAAGATATCCTGTTGTCCCTCCGACTGCCAGTCCTTTTAAAAAATTTCTTCTGCTAACGCCCATGATTATTCTCCCTTCATTTCTAAGCTGCTGTTCTTGAAAACATCAGTACTGAAACGATCTGAATCGTTATATAAAATAAAACAGCACCAATTACGAATCCTAATAAAGCTCCCCCCCAGCTGAACTTGGATTCTGTTGCTTCGTTTGCAACAATCTTATTGTCGGCCATTACTCTTCCTCCTTTCCTAAAATATTTGTGATAACGATTTCTTTAACCTCATTAGATCTCCTTTCTTTCAAAATATTCTGTCCAAAATTATCAATTGCGAATCCAGTATTCATGATAATCATAGGACTTTTTTCATTATTAGCCCCTAAAATTTTACTTACTAAAAAATGATAAAAAGTACAACTTAATTTATACCCTGGCACATCTCTATCAATTCCATTTTTTTCTATAAGCTCTCTTTTTATTCCCGCTTGATCTTTTATTTCAATACCATTTATCATATACTCGATAAGACGATCCGACGTCTTTAATGTCACTGAAAAAATTTTATTTTTATTTACTTTAAATATAACAGTCCCTATTTCAAAAAGTCTCTTTACAATATTTTTTCTTAATAATATTTTTGGAATGCCTTTGTTGCGTTGAACATGTTGATGAGTCTTTACATGCTGGCCGCCGCAACAAGGACAGAGTTCGATTTTATCTGCCATAACTATTTTATTCTGATCAAAAAAGTCGCTCCTCCGTAAGAGTTGTTCTGCACAGGAATACGCATCTAAAACATCCTCTTCTAGTGCCGGATAATATTTTAGAAAAAAATGACTTTCTTCTGTTCTCTCTGTTTGAATTAAATTTTTTAAACTTAATTCATATACCCCTTGACTATCTTTTAACCAAAAATACCATGCCGTTTTTTCCGTTTCAATGCGACTTAAGTAATCAAGTTCGGAATTGCTTTTATCCTCATGTAAAAGCCAAATAGATTCATTAAGAATTACATCTATTTTACTCAAAACCTTTTCCTCCCTTAACTGCATATATTTCTCGAGCCAGAGTTAACTTATCCTTATTCTCTGTTGATATGCCCAATTGTTTTGCCGCCTGAACCATCATCTCATACGACACCTCTGACAAAAGTGGGTAGCAGGATTCAAACGAATCAAAATAGTCTTTTTTTTCTTTTGCGATTTCCGAAGTAGTTACAAATGCTTCGCCCATTTTAAAAACATATGCTGGGAATCCTTTTAGAAAAAAATCTCTTCGTTTCATTTTATTAACCTACTTCCGCCATTATCTTAATCTTCTAATTTCATTTTAGCAAAAGCAATATAGAAAGCAAGTTCCTTTTATAAGAAACTCCTATCATGAAGATAGGTTTTAAAAGGCTACTTTCCTTTTTTCTAATAACATTATTTCTTATACCTTGATTTTAACGCTATGCTATTCCTATCTTCAAGGTAGGAATAAAACAATTGCTCTTTTTTAATTTATTTAGTCAAATCCCAACTCTTGTTCAAAATTCTAGTACAATTACCATCTTTTACGGATATGGCGGGCTTTTAATTAGGCGTGCTCGCTTCTTAAAACTACTTTATCAAGCTCTTTTATTAGATTTTAGAGTAACTATTTATATTCGCTTTTATCACACAACTCTTTTACTTAAAACAGCATTTTAAATAGAAATTTTAATGAAACTTTGCATATCTTCTGCGGGCATAGTAAAATATATCTGAAACACCTTAATCATCCCAAAACATATTTTCTTATTTATGCATATGCTTGAAATTAGCCTATTATAATGGGCGAAAGGAAACTAAATTATGAAAATATCCACTAAAAGCCGTTATGCTCTTAGAATAATGATTTATTTAGCAGACCATTATAGATTCGGTTATATCTCCGTAAAAGACATTTCAGAAGAAGAAAATTTGTCGCCTAAATATGTTGAACATATTATGAGTAAACTGCTAAAAGCCGGATTGATAACAGCTCTTCGTGGAGCTCGCGGCGGTTACAGACTTGCCGCTTCTCCGTCAAAATATAGTGTGGATAATATAATTAAAGTAATGGAAAACTACACAAGTTTTACGCCATGTACTAATATTAATTCAGATGGTTGCCCTAAAAGCAAAGAATGTGTTGCTGCTGATATCTGGCAATTATTACAGGCTACTGTAGAAGAATTATTCTGTAATATAACTTTATTAGATATCTTGCATATGCAACAGAATAAAATTAATGCCCCCAGTCTTTATCTCACATATTTGAATCATAAGAAAGAAACATAAAATACAATAAAACCGATGTAACTTTTCAAAAAGTTACATCGGTTTTATTGTAGGTTTTTTATTTAGTTGCTTCTACCCATATGCCACCTGTTATCAATTCCAGCATGGCAGCGCTGATAGGCAAAGCTGAATGCGGCGTTCCGGCTGCAATGAAGGTAATATCATATTTTTTCAAGCTATTGTCAAGATAGATAGGCGTTTGTTGTTGTAGCGCAAACGGGCAGACACCCCCCGGTGCAAAACCTGTTATTCTCATTACTGTTTCGGGATCGGCCATTTTAATTTTTTTAACTTCAATAGCCCGGCTCCATTTTTTAGTATCGATTTTTTTATCCCCACAAGCAACAATTAAAACCGGTTCTTCATCAGCTAAAAAGCATAGCGTTTTTGCTATTTGCCCCGGCGTTGTCCCCAGAGCTAGCGCTGCCAATTCAGCTGTATGCGTTGAACCGGGCAGTATTTTTACTTCCAATTCCGGATAAACTTTTAGACTTTCTTGTACTCTTTGCAGGCTCGCTGCATAGTTTTCTGCGTGTTCTTCAAAATCCATTCTCATCCCACATTTCTTTTACAATTCTGCCACAACTGACAGCTTTATTTTTACGTTTTCTGTGCTATAATATATTCATAACTTTGGATTAAACAGGCGGCTGTTGTCATTTTAACACAGAGATACTATACTGACAAATCCAAATAATTATCAAAGGAGGCTTACCCATGGATATCATTACTAAAGATACCGGCATTATTGATGCCGTTCAACAACATCCCGAAATTTTAGAGGTATTCGCTCAATACGGTTTAGGATGCATAGGCTGCATGGCAGCACATTACGAAAGCATTGGCCAGGGAGCAGGAGCTCATGGCATTGATGTG
>CAYVGQ010000011.1:12908-13404 GCA_964450295.1 uncultured Phascolarctobacterium sp.
AAAGCTGTTGCCGCCGCTAAATAAGTTTTATATTTGAACAGTTGATATGTTCTAAAACTAACTGACAAAAAACAACATCCTTTCCTAACATATGTTTGCTGACTCTTACCGGCCTTAACATATAGGTAAAGGATGTTGTTTTATTTTAATCTGAATTCCTAATCGCCCAACGTAGCTTCGTAGAACGAGCACGGCTATTCCTTGCGCACTCTTCTGCCGAAGGCCGAATAACGTCTTTGGCGATCTCACTGTACAGTCCCTGTTGATAAAAATTTTTGAAGGCTTTTTTTACCAGCCGATCTTCACCTGAATGAAAGGTTAAAATAGCAACTCTGCCGCCTGGATTTAAAACAGAAGGCAGTTTTTCTAGAAATTCGTACAAAACCTCATATTCATGATTCACGTCTATCCGTAGAGCTTGAAAGGTGCGGGTGCAAGCTTTTTTCACAGCCTCTTTACGTTCTTGAGCAGGAACTTTTTTTAAAGCTCCCTCAAT
>CAYVGQ010000012.1:0-9947 GCA_964450295.1 uncultured Phascolarctobacterium sp.
TGCACAAGTAACTGATGTTGCTATTCTTGTGGTAGCTGCTGATGACGGTGTAATGCCACAAACTATTGAAGCTATTAACCATGCTAAAGCTGCCAAAGTACCTATCATTGTTGCAATCAACAAGATAGATCGACCGGGAGCAAATCCTGATCATGTAAAGCAGCAGCTTGCTGAACAGGAACTGATTCCTGAAGACTGGGGCGGCGATACTATTATGGTTCCTGTTTCAGCACATCAAAAAACAGGAATTTCTGATCTTTTAGAAATGATTCTTATCGTAGCCGAAATGCAAGATTTGAAAGCTAATCCAAATCTTCCTGCTCATGGTACGATTATTGAAGCACAGCTTGATAAAGGCCGCGGTCCTGTTGCCACAGTTTTAGTACAGCGCGGCACTTTGCATATCGGTGATACTATTATTGCCGGCACAGCTTATGGCAAAGTTAGAGCAATGATCAATGATCGTGGCGAAAAAGTAAAAAAGGCGCCTCCGTCTACACCTGTAGAAGTTTTGGGACTGAATGACGTGCCGCTTGCCGGTGATATTCTTGATTCTACAGATGAGAAAACAGCACGCAGCGTAGCTGAGAAGCGTATTGCTAAAAAACGTACTGAAGAAATTCAACAAAGTTCGAAAGTTTCACTGGACGACTTGTTCCAACGCATTCAGGAAGGCGAGATCAAGGATCTTAATATCGTAGTTAAAGCCGATGTTCAAGGTACAATTGAAGCTTTGCGTTCTTCTTTACAGAATATTAAAAACGATGAAGTTAAGGTTGTCGTTGTTCATGCTGGTGTAGGCGCTATTACTGAGTCTGACGTTATGCTTGCTTCAGCCGCCAACGCACTGATTATTGGTTTTAATGTTCGCCCGGATGTTAATGCCCGCAAGGCAGCTGAAACCGAGAAGGTAGACTTGCGTACCTACCGCGTTATTTACGACGCCTTGAACGATGTTGAAGCCGCTATCAAAGGTATGTTGGCTCCTAAATTCCAGGAAACTGTTCAGGGGCGTGTGGAAGTACGTCAACTGATTACTATCTCTAAAATGATGATTGCCGGTTGTTATGTGTTGGAGGGAAAAATCACCAATACTTCTAAGATTCGCGTGGTAAGAGACGGCATTGTTATTAATGAAGATGAAATTGAATCTTTACGTCGTTTTAAAGACGACGTAAAAGAGGTTGCTACCGGTTATGAATGCGGTGTAACCTTAACTAAATTCCGTGATTTAAAAGAAGGCGACGTGTTCGAAGTCTTCACTATGGAAGAAGTCGCCGTCGAATAGGTGAACTATGGCTAGATTAAGAGTAGAAAAAGTACAGGAAGCAATCAAACAGGAACTAAGTAAAATGTTGCTACGTGACGTTAAAGACCCAAGGATTCAGTTTGTAACTATTACAGGGGTTGAACTTACAGACGATATGAGCATTGCTAAGGTTTATGTGAGTTTATATGGACCCGCAAAGGATCATGATGCAGCCTGGCAGGGTTTACAAAAAGCCCTTGGTTTTATGCGTACGGAAATAGCAAAGCGGATTCGTCTCCGCTTTGCTCCTAATTTGATTTTAGTAAAAGATACTTCGATGGAGTATAGTGCTCATATTGAAGGCCTGCTGAAAAAAATTAAAGAAGAGGAAGGCTCATCTAATGAGTAGGCATTGTACGCTGCAGGAAACCGCTTCTTTGTTGCAGTCAGCTAATAAAATAATTTTGTGTTCTCATGTGAGTCCAGACGGTGATACGCTGGGCTCTACTTTGAGTTTGATGTGGGCCTTGGAAAAACTTGGCAAGACGGTAATTGCAACAGTTGATGATGATATTTCTCGGGTCTACAGATTTTTACCCGGGATCGAAACGTTTGTTCGTTTTAAGGCTGAAGATAAAATTGTTGCTGATCTTTTGGTAATTATTGACGCCAGCTCGTTGGATAGGGCAGGCAATATAGTTCAATGCGTACAGGCACCTAAAATCCTCAATATCGATCATCATATTTCTAATACAGAGTATGCGGATTATTTGTATCTTGACACAAGTGCAGCCGCAACCGGTGAAATTATATATGAATTGCTCAAAGTTATGGGAATTGCTATCAGTACTGAAATGGCAACTTGTATTTATACAGCCCTTTATACCGACTGTGGCTCCTTTAAATATTCTAATACGATGCCCAAAACCTTACGTATTGCTGCAAATTTGTTGGAACTTGGCGTGAAGCCGAACGAAATATCTGACAGCATGGAAATAAAACCTCGTTCTAACATAGAAATGCTGACCAAGGTTTTAGAAACACTGACTTTTGCTGCTGCTGGAAAGATTGCTTATATTTCTATTAGTAATGCAATGTATGATAAAGCCGTGGATACGGATACGTTTATTTCCTATCCGCGTTATATTGAAGGCGTAGAAGTTGCAATCATGTTCAAGGCTGTTGATAAGACAATTACGAGGGTCAGTATGCGGTCACGTAATTTGGATGTTTCGGAAGTGGCTATGTTTTTTGGCGGTGGCGGACATTTACGAGCTGCCGGATGCACTATCGAAGCATCTTTACCGGATGCGCAGCAGCAGCTTTTGCGTGTATTAAAGGATAAACTGCTATGACATCGGGAATTTTAAATGTTTTGAAACCTTGTGGAATGACTTCGCATGATGTGATTGCTTTTCTAAGGAGAACGCTAAAAACAAAAAAAATTGGGCATGGAGGGACGCTTGATCCTGATGCTGCAGGTGTTTTACCGGTGTTTGTCGGCACGGCTACAAGGTTATTAGAATACGTTGTAGAAGGGAAGAAAAACTATAGGGCAGAATTGCGCCTCGGTTTTAAAACTGATACAGGAGATGACAGTGGTAAAGTTATTGCAACTGCTCCCGTAAAGCAACTGGGAGCAGAAGAAATATTAAAATCCTTTCAGAAATTTATTGGTACGCAGCAACAGATACCACCAATGTATTCAGCCATTAAGATAGATGGAAAAAAGTTATATCAGATGGCACGCCAAGGTATAGAAATCGAACGTGAGGCAAGAACTATTACAGTTTATGCCTTAGAACTAGTAGGTAGGACAGAAACTACACTGACACTGGATATTATATGTTCTAAAGGCACATATATTAGAACTTTACTGGAAGATCTTGCGGCGGAACTTGGTATGTGCGGTACGATGAGTTTTCTTCTGCGCAAGCAGGTCGGATGTTTCTATCTTGCAGAAGCTAAGACTCTTGAAGAAATAGCTACAGAACCGCAGGCATATCTCCTACCCGTGGAAAGTGTTGTACAGAATTTTCCGGAAATTGTTTTAACTGACAAACAAGCTCTGCGGATCACGCAGGGTGTTAAAACGACTGTACGCGGAACCTGCGACGGTAAATATCGTTTAAAAACGGTTGCGGGCGAATTTTTAGGTATTGGCAGTGCCACTACCGAGATTGTGCGAGCAGAAAAAATTATCAAACAATTTCGAATAAATGAAGAACTGCTTTAGATTGAGGCCGGATATGGAAATCATTACTTCTTTAGAATCCGTGAAAACTGAATATAGTCCCAGCGTAATTGCTTTAGGAACATTTGACGGACTACATTTAGGGCACCAAGATATTATTAAAACTGCACATACATATGCTGAAAAAAATGCTTTAAAGCTAATAGTGTTTACTTTTAGCAATCATCCACTGGCTTTAATTAAGCCGGAAATGGTGCCTGCAAGTATTATTACTCAGAAACAAAAGATAAAATATCTTGAAAAATTAGGCGTAGATTTGCTGCTTAATGTACCTTTCGATCAAACTCTAGCTGAATTATCACCGGATGATTTTTTACAAAGTTTGAAAATTTTTAATTATCGTTGTCTGGTTGTTGGAGAAAACTTTAGCTACGGTTTCTTAGGTAGTGGCAAAACGGATACGTTAGAGTTAACTGGATTGCATGATCATTTTCAAGTTATTATCCGTAAACTGGTAAAATGTGATAAAAATGTCATCAGCAGTACGGGCATCAGAAGTCTAATTTTCGCCGGACATCTAGAACATGCCAACAGGATGTTAGGCAGGCCGTATTCTCTTATCGGCATGGTTAGTCATGGAGCACAAAGAGGTAGGACAATAGGTTTTCCTACTGCGAATATCGAGCTGTACCGTAGTGATTCAGCTATACCGGCTACAGGATGTTACGCTGTTAAGGTAAAAGTAGATGGCAAACTTTATTTTGGTATGGCTAATATTGGCAACAACCCTACTTTTGGTGATGTGGAGCATGTACGTCTGGAAGTAAATCTGTTCGATTTTCAAGGTGATTTATATGGTCTTGAAATTACAGTTTATTTTTATAAATATATACGCAATCAAGAAAAATTTGCGAGCAGTTCTGCGCTGCAAGCTAGAATTACAGAAGATCGTAAAAAGATTAAAAACTATTTCCAATGTTATGAAAATAGTTGTCTTTGAAACTTAATTATGATATACTTTATAAGTACTTTAACCAAGGCTTGGAAGTTCGAATCTCCAACGACTTCTATGCTTTGGTGATTATAAAAAAATGGAGGAATTAACAATGTTAACTACCGAAAAGAAACAACAACTTATTCTCGACAATGCACGTCATGAAGGTGACACTGGCTCTCCGGAAGTGCAAATTGCTGTATTAAGCGAACGCATCAAGTATTTGACCGAGCATTTAAAAGAACATAAAAAAGATCATCATTCTCGTCGCGGACTGTTAAAAATGGTTGGTCAACGTCGTGGTCTTTTGAACTATCTGATGGATAAAGATATCGAACGTTATCGTGCCATTATTGCTAAACTTGGTCTTCGTAAATAATTTTTAATATCAAAGCCTGCCTCCAGGGCAGGCTTTTTTGTGTTTTATTTTATAAGCGAGGTACATGAGCCTTAAATATAAAAAAACAGCCTCCACAATTTTTTGTAGAGGTTGTTTTTTTACCAGATATTGAGCATATGTTGCATTCCCAAACTTACTATAGCGATACAGAACCAGCATATAAGCCCTAAAAGGATTGGTTTACCGCCAGTTTTAATTAGTTTGACCAAATTGGTGTTTAGACCTATTGCTGCCATAGCCGTGGCAATCATAAATTTGCCGACAGAGGGCAAGACATGCAGGAAGTTAATGTTGGAACCGGCAAAGGTATTGATTACGGCCGCAATTAGAAAGTAAAGAATAAACATCGGGAAAATATTAGATATTTTTACTTCTGAATTGGTTGCCTTGCGACGTGAGGTGAGATAAGCCAGGCCTATGCAGATGGGTATGATTGCCAGTGTTCTGGTAAGCTTAACGATAGTCGCATAATTGAGTGCAGTGTCACTGCCACTGGCACTGGCCCATGTTTGACCTGCTGCAACAACGGATGAGGTATCGTTGATAGCTGTCCCGGCCCACATACCAAACCCCATGTCATTCAAATTGAGCATTACACCTAAGACCGGAAACAGAAAGGCTGCGATGACATTAAAAAGAAAAATAACAGAAATTGATTGAGCAATATCTTCGTCGGATGCTTTAATTACAGGAGCAGCAGCAGCAATTGCAGAGCCGCCGCATATAGAAGAACCTACACCTACTAAAGTAGCAATATCATGGTCTATATTCATGACTTTGCTGAAAACATAAGAAACTATCAAAGCAGTGCTGATGGTTGAAATAATAATAAGTAGTGACTGCGAGCCGACATGAAAAATTTCAAAAAGATTCATGCCAAAGCCCAGCAGTATGATGGCATATTGCAGAATTTTTTTTGAAGTAAAGGTAATGCCGCTCTGAAAAGACTCAGGACGGGGGATGCTGGCCAATAAAAGTCCTAAAATAATAGCGAAGACCGGAGCTCCAATGATAGGGAATATTTTACCTAAAAAAGTGGCCGGAACTGCTATTGCTAAACATAATAAAAAACCGCTGAAATTTTTGCTCAAAAAGAACATTTTTATAACTCCTCCCAAAAGTGATTTGCAAAGTAATTATAGAACAATTATAATAATTAGTAAAATGAATAATTTCGATTCTTATTATCAGAAAATGTAATGAGGTAAAATATGTTAGAAGAACTTTCTACATTAATAGAAGTAGTTGAGAAAAACAGCTTTACTAAAGCTGCAGCGGCTCTTAATATATCACAGCCAACGGTCAGTTTGCATATACGGCGGTTGGAAGATCACTTTGACGCTGTACTTATTAGACGGTCAAAAAAACAAAAACAGTTAAGTATAACATATGCGGGAATGATCTTATATGACGCCGCCAAACAGATGAAAAGTTTGTGGCAGTTTGCAGAGATCGCAGTTAAAGAGTTAGGCAGTGAAATCAAAGGGCGTCTATCTATCGGCGCCAGTTTGACTATAGGCGAATATTTTCTGCCAGAATTTTTGGGGCGTTTTATGAAACGATATGCACAACTGGAAATAGAAGTCATGATCGATAATACCGTACATATCTGTGAACTGCTGCGAAACAATAAAATAGATGTAGGCTTGGTAGAGGGGGAAGTAACTGATACAAATTTCCACAAAGAAGAATTTTATCTAGACAGGCTTGTTTTAATTGGTCCGTTTGGAAGCCCTAAAAAAATGCAGCGCCGTGATCTGGATAATTTAACTTGGATTACTCGGGAACAGGGATCAGGAACACGTGTACAGTGGGAGCGGTTTTTAAAAAAATGTGGTTGTTCACCTGCTAAAACGATAATCTTCAACACCAACTTTGCAGTTAAGGAAGCTGTTAAAAATGGTTTAGGCTATGCACTTCTTTCAGAGCATATTGCCAGACAGGCAATGCTTGCTGGAGAAATAGAAATTATTGAGACTCAGGATGCGGCAGAACGTAAATTTATTTGTCTGACGCGGGGATCGGAAGCAATCATTAGAAATGTACAAACTTTATTGGATAATTTAAAAAGCGACTTCGTAAAATAAGACTGATATAAAATAAAAATACCTTAAAAAAAATACAAAAAAGTGCTTTATACATTGAGATTTTGCATAATTTTTGGTATAGTATATGTGTAGTAAGAAATAAACTTATTACGCTAAAATAATGTTTTTTACCCTGCGATGTTCGTTTCTTGTACCTTTTAGTTTTGAGCCAACACTTTTACCTAGGGAGCCTGATTGAGCTCCGCCTTTTAAAAAACAGCCCTCTTGTGGGGACTTTTGCGATTGGCGGGAAGGCACCCACCTGCACTTGCAGGTTCAAAACATAAGGCTGGACGGCATTGTGGGGCAAAATATTTTATGGGGGTCAAAATGGATTTATCGCGTGTTGCCATGGTTATTGGGCGGGACAAACTGGCGTTGCTTCAGCAGGCTAGAGTAGCCGTGATTGGTTTGGGAGGTGTGGGTTCCTACACAGCCGAAGCCTTATGCCGTAGCGGGATAGGCCATTTACTGTTGATTGACGCAGATATCGTAGCTGCCAGTAATATCAACCGTCAGCTACCGGCACTTACAAGCACTTTGGGCGTCTATAAAACTGAAGTCGTAAGAAATAGACTTTTAGATATTAATCCTGAATGTGAAATTAATATTATCAGCCGATTTTATCAACCTGGTGATTTTACAGAATTTTTTGCCGATAATTTTACTTGTATCGCCGATGCTATTGATTCTACAGCATCGAAGAAGGTGCCGGTTATTTCTTCGATGGGAACCGGCGACAAGATTGATCCAACGCAACTGACCATTACAGACATCAGCAAGACGTCGGGCTGCCCGTTAGCAAGATCGGTGCGACGGCAATTACGTAACGTCGGCATTGCAAAAGGTGTTACCGTAGTTTACTCTAGGGAGCCTGTAAAACGAACTGAACCTGGGTCTGTTCCCGGCAGTATGGTTTTTGTGCCGGCAACTGCAGGACTTTTATTAGCTTCATACATTGTCCGCCGGATTATTGGCGAAACATAACCGGCTTATAAAGCCGGCATTTTTTTTGAAAAATTGGAGGTTTGTTATGGATAGTTTGTTTGCGCAACCGCGAAAAAAGCCTTTGGCAGATCGGATGCGCCCCAATAAACTTAGTGACTTTGTAGGGCAGGAAACGGCAGTGGGAGAGCGCAGTCCGTTACGCCGGATGATTGAAAAGGATCAACTGCAGTCAGTGCTATTTTACGGACCGCCGGGAACGGGCAAAACAACTTTGGCTCGGGTAATAGCGCATATGACTGGTGACGAATTCGTGGCGATTAACGCCGTTTCTTCCGGTGTACCGGAATTGCGTAAACTAATTTTAAAAGCTCAAGATTTGCAACGCAGTGGCATGGGACGCACAATAATTTTTATTGATGAGATTCATCGCTTTAATAAAGCGCAACAGGATGTTTTATTGCCTTATGTGGAAAACGGTACCATAATTTTAATTGGTGCTACAACAGAAAACCCGTTCTTTGAAATCAATTCGCCACTGCTGTCAAGAATGAAAGTCATTCGGCTGGAAAGGCTGCAACCAGATTCCATAAAGCGTATTTTAGTGCGAGCATTAACTGATAGAGAAAACGGCTATGGACTCGATAAGATTATGATTACTGACGATGCTTTGGACGCTCTGGCCGATTTTGCAGGTGGCGACTCTAGAGTGGCACTCAATTTACTGGAGCAGGCCGAATTTATGCTACCCGTTGATAGTAAAGAAATAAATATGGTAATTTTGCGTAATGTGTTCGGTACAGCTTTGCAGCGATATGATAAAAAAGGCGATTATCATTATGATATTGTTTCGGCTTTTATTAAAAGTATGCGCGGTAGCGACGTCGATGCTGCTTTACATTATTTAGCGAAGATGTTGGAAGGCGGAGAAGACGTACGTTTTATTGCACGAAGAATTGTAATTTGTGCGGCTGAGGATGTAGGTAATGCTGACCCACAGGCCTTAGTGGTAGCAAATTCGGCAGCACAGGCGGCACATTTTGTTGGTTTACCGGAGGCGCAGATACCGTTGGCTCAAGCAGTTTGTTATATTGCTAATGCGCCTAAAAGCAACAGTTGCTATCTTGGAATTGCCAGTGCGAGGGCGGATGTAAGAAAAATTAATACCAGAGTGCCTAAACATTTGCGTGACGCCCATTATCCCGGTGCCGAACAATTAGGACATGGCGTAGAATATAAATATCCTCATAATTATCCAGACGGCTGGGTAGAACAGCAGTATATGCCTGATGAATTGATGGGGCATAAATACTATTTCCCTAAAGATATTGGTGAAGAAAGAAGTTTGCTGTCTAAACAGCATTACAAGAAAGAAAAATCCTAAATAGGCATTAAAATACCCTGTACATTTGAAGTACAGGGTATTTTAATTTAGTTCCGTTTTACTGGTGTCGGTACATTGCTGACAACGGGTTTTTTGGAAGTACTCTTATTTTCTTCTCCATCTAAAATTTCTTTAACGCGTTTTTTTATAGTATTTTTCTGCGGTTCGGCAGCACCGATATTTTCACGCACTTGGTCTTTTTTACTGGGTGGCTTAGGTGGCTCACTCGGAAGTGATGTTGCATTTTTCTTTTTATCTTTATCCTTGTCCTTCTCTTTATCATCATTTTTGATGTCGGGTTCCGGAGGAATTACTACGCCGGCAGGACGGACAAAATTGACAACGGGTACGTTTGCTAGAGCATTGACCATAAAATCGTGCCAGATACTGAGAGGCGCACCGCTGCCATACATATAATTAAGAGGACGTCCATTGTCGTCGCCGATCCAGACGGCCGTAGATAAGTTGGGAGTAAAGCCAACAAACCAAGCATCTTTATAATCATCGGTAGTACCTGTTTTACCCGCCGCAGGACGACCTATTCCTGCTCCTCCGGCAGTACCATCAACAAATACATCGCGCATAATATCAACAGTCTGATAAGCTGCTTTAGCATCTACGACCTTCTTTGTTTCTTGTTTGTGTTCAAAAAGCGCTTTACCGTTGCGGTCAACTACTTTAAGAATTGCAGTCG
>CAYVGQ010000012.1:9982-13309 GCA_964450295.1 uncultured Phascolarctobacterium sp.
TTATTGCCAATTGTACCATATGCTGCAGCCATCTCCAATGGAGTAGTACCTTTGCTCAAACCACCTAGAGCCATTGAAAGATTGATATCGGAATAACGTCCGTCTTCTATCAAAGTGGTAATACCAAGTTTTTTAGTCATTTGAATAATCTTTTCGGGCCCTACTTGCTGGGCAAGTAAAATAGTAGGAACGTTATAAGATTTTTTGAGAGAGGTACGCAAACTTACTTTACCGTGCCACTGTAAATCAGAGTTTTGAGGTTTCCAACCGGGAGCGAATTCGTACTCCTTATCTTCAATTACAGATGCGGCATCAAAACCATTATCCATCGCTGTAAGGTAAACAAAAGGTTTAAAAGCAGAACCCGGCTGTCGTATTGCTAGTAATGCGCGGTTAAATTTATCTTGGCCGCGTCCGCCAATCATAGCTTTGATATAGCCATTAGTAGGATCAACGGCTACTAGTGCCACTTGAGGTTGTGTCAGTTGATAATCATCTTTATAATACTCAGGCAGATATTTTAGTGCATCGACAGCGGCTGCCTGCATGTTAAGGTCAAGAGTAGTGTAAATTTTTAAACCGCCTTTATACAGGGCATCAGCACCAAGTTCTTCAATAAGGCTTTGACTGCAATAGTCTATAAAATAGGAAAGACTGTCTTTCTGTTGATTTTTATAGTTATTGAGATGCAGTTTTTCGGCCTTGGCTTTATTTGCCTGAGACTCAGTAATATAGTTATACTTTGCCATCTGCTCTAAAACAAGTTCCTGCCGGGCCTTACTATCTTTAGGATTAGCAAAGGGATTAAAATAGTTAGGGCTTTTAGGAATAGCTGCTAAAGTAGCAGATTCAGCCAAATCAAGCTCTTGAACATGCTTACCAAAATAATAAAGCGCCGCACTTTCGATACCGTAAGTACCTTGACCAAAATAGATGCGGTTTAAGTACATTGCTAGTATTTCGTCTTTAGTATAGCGTTCCTCTAATTGTTTAGCAATAAATGCTTCTTTAATTTTACGGGTGATGGTACGTTCCTGTGACAGAAAGGCATTTTTAGCCAGTTGCTGCGTAATCGTACTACCGCCTTGTACTTCACCACCGCGCAGATTAGTCCATAAAGCGCGGGCTGTACCTCGAAAATCAATGCCACCATGGTCGTAGAAGCGGTTATCTTCAATGGCTATAAAAGCCTGTTGTAAATGTTTAGGAATCTTGTCAAAGGAAACCGGCAATCTACGTTCCTCGGAAGCCGTGGTGGCGATGATGCGTCCGTTGATATCTAAAAATTGTGAAGCCGCATCTGGAATAAGTGATTCTTCGATATCCTTAGGTGCAAAGAACCCTGCCAAACTCGAAAAGGCAGCGGCACCTAAAATAGCAAGCGCAAAAAATGCTATGATTATAAGCTTGATAATTTTTCCCATAAATAAACCTCTGTTGTCCTAGTCATTTCCCTTAAAAGATGTGGGAGATTATAATGAAATTATTTTCATCTAACAGATATTATATCATATTTCTATGCAATTTGGTGACAAAACCGTCTGTTTTCATTCTAATTTCTATTCTAAAAAGAAACAATTTTTTATGATTATTTTTAGCAAGTTCTCTTTTTTAACAGGTATCGAATAGCTAAGTTCAAACTTTTAGAACTATTGCGATTATAGTATGCATACTTTATAATATGTATCAGTAATAATATAAATTTTTTATATTTACATAAACAAGGAAAGAGGTCATTATGCGCTTATTAATTACCGGAGGAGCCGGTTTTGTTGGTAGCAATTATATCAATTGGCATATGCAGCACTATCCGGACGACGAGCTTGTTTGTTTAGATAAACTTACTTATGCTGCCGATATGGCTGCCCTGGCAACAGTTAGAAAACAGGATAATTTTGACTTTGTTGAGGGGGATATTTGTCTTACCCCTATTGTAGAAGAGTGTTTCAAGAAATATGATTTTGATGTTGTAATAAATTTTGCGGCCGAAAGTCATGTTGATACTTCTATTATTGATCCTGCCATTTTTACGAATACCAATGTTGCCGGAACAGGTGTACTTTTAGATGCTTGTGTGCGCTTTGGGGTACGGCGTTTTCATCAAATTTCCACCGACGAAGTATACGGTGATAAAGCGCTGGATTATGATTGGCGAGGGTTTAGCGAGGAATCAATTTTAAGGCCGTCCAGCCCTTATGCTGCCTCTAAGGCTGCTGCTGATTTATTATGTCTTGCCTATGTGCGAACCTATGACATGCATATTACTATAAGTCGTAGCAGCAATAATTATGGCCCCTGGCAGCATTGTGAAAAACTGTTGCCTAAAATTATTGCTTTAGCATTTGCCGACAGGAAAATACCTGTTTATGGTTCGGGGCTTAATCGACGAGACTGGTTATATGTCCTAGATCATTGTGCGGCTATCGATAAAATTGTTAAATCAGGGCGGGTTGGAAGCATTTATAATCTTGCTTCCGGTACGGAACTAAGTAATCTTAGTTTTATAAAATTTGTATTGAAATATTTGAAGAAGGACGAAAAGTTATTAGAATTTGTAGAAGATAGAGTAGGACACGACTTACGTTATCCCATGGACTGCCTAAAAATAAAAAATGAATTAGGATGGAAGCCGGAGTATTCTTTCCAAGAGTCTTTAAAGGAAACCATTGACGGGTACATCTCTAAATTGGAGGAGGGTAAAGTGCAAGAATGCTAGCAAAGATTACTTTTGCTGTCGCGCTGACAGCACTTTTTCTATCACTTTATAATATAATTAAAATAAATAAAAGGAAATAATACAATAAGCCGGAGCTAACTCCGGCTTATTGTATTATAAAAACAGTTTAGTAATTTGTTTTAACCACACAAAATATGATATAATTCTCTAATATAGAGTTTTAACGGAGGACTATAGAATGACTAATGATACTAGAAATCTTAATAATTTGAATAAGCTAAAAAGCTATTTTATAATCAATTATGGTTGTCAGATGAATGAAAGCGACTCTGAGCATTATGCGGGCCAATTAGAAGAGCTTGGATATAGTGCAGCGGATGATTTCCATGAAGCTGATGTTGTGGTTGTTAATACCTGCTGTGTGCGTGAAAGTGCAGAAAAACGTATTTTAGGTAAAATTGGTGAATTAAAAAGAGTCAAAGCCAATCATCCTGGTCAGATCATTTGTGTTGCCGGTTGTATGGCGCAAAAAGATGGCGAAAAGCTTATAAAAAAATATCCGCAAATAGATTTATTAGTAGGTACGGCTCATGTTAACAGTTTTAAAGAAATACTTACAGAATATATGTTGGATCAAGGTGATCGCATTT
>CAYVGQ010000013.1:0-702 GCA_964450295.1 uncultured Phascolarctobacterium sp.
TCGTTTCGCAAGCAAAATTTTATGCCGGTAATTCCTTGACGATTACAAGAACCGGAAAAGAAGCCTCGGGCAGATCGCTATGCACTCCGCCGCATATTTTTTCTTCATAAGCCGCCCTGTCCAGTAAATCAAAGTCTACGATTATATCGTCGCTGTAATATTCCTGCGTCGGTTCAATATCCTCTTTGCGAATACCCTGCCAAGCACTTTTTGGTACTTTAGCAACAAAAAATTCTAAAGTCGAGGATTTAGCATGAAAAATTTGGATAGCATCTTCTACGGTGTGTAACATAACTATCAACTCCTATCTAATCAAAGTCAACATCTTCCTACAGTAAACTGCATTACTTTTTGTTGTTAATAGTACTTTACCATATAACTGTCAAGACGTCAAGTTTTTAATAATTATTATCAATTAGTTTAGATATAATTTTTAATATTATAAGCAACTTCACAGAGTTCTTCTTCTCCCCCTGCGAAATTAGTATTCTAATCCAATTTTACTGCCGTTCCGGAAACGCTAACCATGAGCATACCGTTCTTCTCACCTAGCACTTCATAATCGACATCAACACCAACAACCGCGTCCGCTCCCATTTTAGCCGCACGTTGCATCATTTCCTCCAAAGCTTTTTCACGAGCTTCCACCAATTCCCCTTCATAAGTACCGCTGCGACCGCCAATAATATCGGTAATACTTGA
>CAYVGQ010000013.1:712-3004 GCA_964450295.1 uncultured Phascolarctobacterium sp.
GGCAATAACTTCTCCAAAAACCATTCCTTGATAAGCAATTATCTTACGACCTTCAATAGTAGGAGTAGTAGTTACGATCATAATATCAGCTCCTTATTTGCAATTAATAATTTATAAACTCGGTTGACTCTGTCCAGCTTCTGCCGCAGGCTCAGTCCACCGTATTTAATGCGCAGATCTTAAAACAAGCTTCCCCCTCTTACAATAGCCCCGGCAAATACAGATCGCAGCTATTGATAACAGGTTTTCCCAGTGTACGTGCCGGCACAAAAGTTCCGTGGCAATCGCTGCCTCCACTAATAAGCAGTTGATGCTGACGACAGTAGTTAAGCAATGCCTCCGTATCAGCTTTGCTGTGTCCGGAATGATAACATTCAAACCCGTCAAAATCTTCCTGCCCCAACTCCAGCAACGTAGCCGCCAGTCCGGGTCCGTGAAAACTGCTGGCCGCGTGGGCGCACAAGGCCACACCGCCTGCGCCGTGAATCGCATCTACAACTTCTTTAATGGAAGGAAAAACCGGAAACTGAAGGTCATGTTCTTTCGTAAAGATTCTCGAAAAAAAATCATTTACATCACCGCAGAGACCTTTGTCCTGCAAGAAAGCCAAAGCTTTCCAACCTCCGCGCTTTCTATCATAATCATACCGCAAAAATTCTTCAAAATCCAACGGCCAACCACGTTCAATCAACATTTTTATGCTTTCGTCATCTTTTTTGCTTAAAAGTGCTTCGTTGTGCGCCAGTAGTTCCAGCAAACTAATATTTTCAATATCAATACCGTACCCTAGAATATGGAAGCAGAAATCATCTTTGGTAGCACAAATTTCAACGCCCTGAATAAAATTTAGTCCGGCTGCAGCTGCCAGCACCTTTGTTTTTTTGACATTCGCCACACTGTCGTGATCGGTAAGAGCAACGGTACCTAGTCCCGTAGCCAGTGCGGCATCGACAACTTCCGCCGGATCCCAAGTCCCGTCTGATGCCGTACTGTGAATATGCAGATCAACCTTCATCAGCTTGCTCCTTCTGCCGGCAGCGGCATACCTCACACTCAGTCTGTTGCAAACTCTGTGCCGTAGGTTGCTTATAAAAATACTTGCTAAACAAACAACTTAAAATAAACATACCTGTCCCAGTAAGCACGATTGTACCGCCGGGAGCCAGGTTAACATAATACGAAAGAGTCAGCCCTCCGGAAACAATCACGACACCATAAACTATACCTCCGTAAATCGTCCCGGCAAAGCTGCGGGCAGTCTGCAGCGCACAAGCCACCGGTATCACCATCATCGCTGATACCAACAAAAGACCGACTATGCGCATGGATAGTGCCACAGTCAGTGCTGTAAGCACTGCTAACCACATATTGAGTTTATCAGCAGGCAGTCCCGCTACTCGCGCTGAAGTTTCATCAAAGGTGAGATATTGCAACGGGAGATAGAAGATTACAACAAAAATGCAGGCAAAAATACCCAGCGTCGCTACGATTACCAGATCACTGCTACTGATTGTCATCAAACTACCGAACAGGATACTGCTTAAATTAAATCCTCCCATACGGTTCATACTGGTAAAAACAACAGCCAGCCCAATACCGCTGTAAAAAAAGATTGCCAAAATCATTTCTGAAAAAGCTGCCATTCTAGTCCGTACCCACTCAATAACCAGCGCGCCTGCAACCGTAACAACTGCCGCACTCAAAACCGGTTGCCAACCCATCAAGGCACCGCCAGCCACCCCGGCAAAGGCTATATGTCCCAAACCATCACCAATCATCGACTGCCGACGCAAAACCAAAAAACTCCCGATTAACGGGCAAATCACCGCCACAATCAGACCCGCCAACCAAGCCCGCTGCATAAATTCAGTTTCAAACATTTCCAACATAATAAATACCCTCTATCTGTAAAAGTAACCATGCTTATGTCTATGCACCAAAGCCTGCCGCACGTCTCCCCAAAAGCAGACATCATGGTCAAGACAAAGAGCATTCTGAGCCACCTCTGCCGCCAATTCTAAATCATGCGAAACCATCACGATAGTTACACCCAACTCACGATTGATATCCTGCAGCATTCTATACAATTCTATCTTAGCATCCGGATCGACACCGGTTGCCGGCTCATCTAATAGCAGAAGTTCCGGCTGCCTAACCATGGCGCGAGCCAGAAAGACCCGTTGCTGCTGCCCGCCCGAAAGATCACCGATCTTACGATGCGACAACTCCCGCAGATAAAACCGCTCCAACATTGTTTCCACCCGCTCTTTACCAGCATGAGAAATCCTTTGC
>CAYVGQ010000013.1:3014-6691 GCA_964450295.1 uncultured Phascolarctobacterium sp.
CCCCAAACCGATAACTTCTTTGACGCTGATTGGGAACCCCCGATGTTGACTTGCAGGGTTCTGCGGTACATAACCAATCTTCTCCCAGCCTTGAAACTGTCGCAGCGGCGTTCCATATAGTTCTATTTTTCCTGCCGTTGGTTGCAATATGCCCGCCAGCAAACGCAGCAAAGTACTTTTACCGGCTCCGTTTGGTCCAATAACTGCCACAAAATCTCCGCGGACAATCTCTACTGACAAATCATGCAGAATCCAACCTTCACCATAATTATAGCCAAGTTTATCTATTTTAATGATATTTTCCATAAATTCACCGTTCATTCAGCATGCAATGCTCGCTCCAAATTATTGATATTGCGCTCCATAATTTTTAAATAATCCTCGCCATTTTTACGGCCTTCCTCACTTAAGCCTTCCAGCGGATCAAGCACCATTGTTTTTGCGCCCGCAGCCTCTGCTACCGTCCGCGCGACTCGAGGGCTGACCAGCGTCTCGAAAAACACGTATCGGATATTGTTGTCTTTAATCGTCGCAATCAAATTTTTCAAGTCCGTCGGTGTCGGCTCGGCTTCGGCAGAAATGCCCATGATTGCAATTTGCTTAAGTCCATAATCTTCTGCCAAATGCCCAAAAGCGGCATGGGTCGTAACAAACATTTTTTGAGGTGCTTGAGAAGCAACAATAGTTAAACGTTGATCCAGTTCTCGCAGTTTAGCTTGGTAAGCCTCGCTATTTTTCTTATATACTTCGGCCTGCTGAGGATCAACTTTAAGCAAAGCCTCTGTGATAGCCCTTACTTCCAGCAACGCTTTTTTAGGACTCAACCAAACATGTGGATCAACATGCGTTGCTTGTTCGTCAAACAACCCCCGACCAGCTTCCACACTGCTGAGATTTTTATCCTTAACGGCTTCCAGCGCTTGCTGTGCCCAAGATTCTACCCCACCATTATACACAAACAGTTTTGCCTGCCCTAACTTATTTAAATCTTTCGCTGTAGGCTCCCAGTCATGTGGCTCTACACCATCGGCGATCAAGGTCTCTACCTGCACTAACTCGCCACCGATTTGTTTAGTAAATTCAGCCATCGGATAAAAGCTGGCTACTACCGGCAGTTTCCCCTCTTCCTGCAATTTTCCCCCTCCGCAACCGGCCACTGCTAGCATCATTAGGCCCAGCACCATCAATAAAAACTTTCTCATCTTTGACCTCCAATAAATTATATAGCCAGGTTTTTAGTTTAAACGACAATTCTTCTTGCCCGCTCTAGCGATATTATCGGTTTAAATTAAATGCTTGCTACTTCTCAGCCAACATTTTACTTCCGCCGACTCTCCCCACCTCGCATTCATCGCAGTAACCATATAAAATGCTGTACTGCAAACTCAAATTAAATTTATGTTTTTCCAACACATGCTCCGAAAACATATCCAAATGCTCACAGCTCAGTGGAATAACTTTCCGGCACTTCAAACAAACCAGCTTGCCCCGCTGATCGGCCTGAGGACAGGGCAAGCGCCAATACTGGGTCCCGGAACCGTCAGCAGGCTGAATTTTTATAACGCTACCGTTCTCAGCCTGACGTTCCAAAAAACGATAGGCCGTCGTCTGTCCAATATTGATTTCTTGCTCCAGCAGGCCTTTCAGCAGATTCTTCACTGTCAAAAAATTATGCTCATTCTTCTGAAAATATTTCAGCAGCGCCTCCTGCTGCGAAGTTTTATAAGGATTTCGTTTTTTCACCAATCTCACTCCAAACCATTGTGAAATTTAAAGCACAATATGAAATTGAATTTCATATTCATATACTACCTTTGTTTACCACTGCTGTCAAGCAAAACGATCTTCCAATATGTAAAAACTTCCTCTTCTTGCCAATATAAGTTATAATTTTATTTAAAAGTAATTTAATCAAGGAGGGAATAGTGATGCTTACTAAATTACCCGTAAAAAATAAAATCGCTGCTTTTGATATCGATGCGCAGAATACCTTTACCCCTGTTTGTCCTGCTGAACTGCCTGTTGCCGAAGGCGATGAAATTGTCGCAGAGCTGAATGCCCAGGCCCGTTTTGCCGGCGTACGTATAGGTTCTCGCGACGCTCATTCGCCGCAGGCAGTCTGGATAGCCGGTAGCGAGCACCCTGCACTCAGCCCTGTAACAGGTTATCCGGACGTTGACGTACATTGGCCGTCTCATGCCATAATAGGCACCAAGGGATTCGATTTTATCGACGGACTCGACCCCCAAGCCTATAACTTCCAAGTATACAAAGGCATCGAGGTTGACAAACATCCTTACGGCGCATGTTATCACGATTTAAGCAATACCCTTTCGACCGGCGTTATAGAATATTTGCGCTGTCACGGTATTACTGCAGTCATCTGCGGCGGACTGGCTACAGACTACTGCGTGAAAAACACCGTTCTGCAGCTGCGCGATGCCGGTTTTGAAGTAGTCTTGAATCTAGCTGCCTGCCGCGGCATATCCCCCGAAACAGTTGCGGCCGCTCTTGCAGAAATGCGCGATGCCGGAGTAACTATTGTTGACAATGCCGAAGAATTAAATAAACTGTTGTAAACATAAAAAAGACGAGCTTCAGCTTCTGCTTCTGCTCGTCTTTTTTATATATTAAACTATTCTTTTCTCCACACCTCGATGCCCTTTTGACTGGGCAAAATTGACGGGTCAAATTCCGGTTCTACAATTCCCGCGCGCTTCTGTTCCAAATAGTCATGTAAGGCAATATAAACGAATTTACTTAAAATAGCAATGGCAATAAGATTTGTAATTGCCATCAAAGCCATAAACAGGTCCGCCATATCCCAGACCAAAGCAACTTTAGCAACACTGCCAAACAGCACCATTCCAACTACGAATAATCTAAACAACAATAATAGCATATAGTGCTTATTAATAAAACCAATATTTATCTCACCATAATAATAATTACCAACAATAGAGCTGAAAGCAAACAGGACGATCATACCGGCCAAGAAACTTGGCGCCCAAGGACCAAGTTGCTGAGAAAGGGACTGCTGTACCAGTTCAATGCCGGTCAGTTTGCCGTCTGAGTACCCATCTGACAGAAAAACGATGAACGCCGAAGCTGAACAGACGAGCAAAGTATCTACGAATACACCGAAAGCCTGAACCAAACCCTGTTTGACAGGATGAGAAGCACTGGCGGTAGCTGCCGCATTCGGCACACTGCCCATACCCGCCTCGTTAGAAAACAACCCTCGCTTAATGCCCGTCATCAGCGCCGCCCCCATTCCGCCACCGGCAACAGCTTCCCAGTCAAATGCGGAAGCAAAGATGGTCGCGAAGACCTGTGGTACTTTTTCGATATTTATTACTGTAATAAACAAAGCGATCAGCAGGTACAATCCTGCCATAATCGGCACCATCCATTCGGCAACCTTGGCAATACGCGTAACGCCCCCAAAAATTACAATTCCTGTTAAAATTGCCAGAACACAGCCCAGCATAAATCTATCAACACCAAAAATGAGACCGAGTCACCTCGGTCTCATTTTTTTCGATTGAATCCCGCCCTGCCGTCTGCAACCGGTTTAGAACCCGTCCTGTCGACGGTGGGTTAATCCGGCCCGCGCGTTCCTGCTCCCTCCGTCCCGAAAGGGGGAGGTCTGCAATCCTGTCGCGGAGCGCGAATCC
>CAYVGQ010000013.1:6701-13204 GCA_964450295.1 uncultured Phascolarctobacterium sp.
CCAAAGGCTGCGTGCAAAGAAATGGCAATAGTATTCGCCTGTACCGAGTTGAAGATCAAGCCAAAAGTAACGCTGATCAACACGGCAAACAGCGCCGCCATCGGCTTGTTGCCTAAAACATTTTTGATATAATAAGCCGGTCCGCCACTGACGATGGCGATAGCGATGCCCGCAATATTTCCTACCCCGACACGGGACGCGGTACTGACACAAAACGCCTGAAACGATGAAATATGGTTTTGTTCAGTTTTTTGGCCAACACCCTCCTTTAAAAGTCGTATCATTTCCTTCAAACAGCGTACCTGAACAAAGTGGGTACGCAAAGAAAACCAGATGCCCAGACCTACAAGCATTATGATCAACACATAAGACCACAAAATATCATTGACAAAAGCAATAAAACTCTCCAAAAAAACCATTTTTCTCTCCTTAGTAAGCAGGTATTATTTTAAATTTCTTTCTCCACAGGCACTTCCACATATTCGCAGCCTATTTGTTCGAGCAACGTTTGTCTGTTCAGAGCTTCGGTCAGCCATATTTCCGCCTCCTTCAGCCGTTCTTCGCGTATATACAGTAAGATTCTCGCCCTCTGACCATACTCTACACCGGCCACTGAAAATAGTTCTTGCCGGTAAATAATGTTAAGGAATTTACCGGCGTCTGCTACATCCGTAGTTAGAGCAAAAGTTCCCATCAAAACCTTTCGTGCAATACCACAGTTCTGCACGGCTTGGGCGACACTGCCTGTATAAGCACGCACCAGTCCTCCCGCCCCCAATTTAATCCCGCCAAAATATCTGCTCACAACTGCCGCTACGCCATAAAGCGAATTTTTGCGCAACACTTCCAGCATCGGCAGCCCCGCTGTTCCCGCCGGTTCTCCGTCATCGCTGGATCTTTGGGCCAGATCATCGATAATGTACGCCGAACAGTTATGCGTGGCATCCCAAAATTCTTTTTTCAAAACTTTGATAAACTCCTGAGCCTCAACTTCGCTATCAACTTTTTTCAGTGTGCAAATAAAACGAGATTTTTCTATAACAGTTTCACTACGATAATCAGTTCTGATGGTATACAATCTGTTTACTCCTCCACTGTAAGATAGCTTTATTATAGCATACGACAAATATTTGCTGAAACCTTCTCATACGGCTTTTATCTTTTTGTTTTTTTTGTTATAATAGTTGGAAGTATTAATAAATTTGCAAACTTATGATTTTGGGGGACAAACAATAATCTGCAGCACTAGGTGCTGCTTTTATATATTTATTTTTATTTATGGGAAAGAGGTTTTATGCTATGAAAAATTTTTGTCACCTGATAGGAAAATACTTCGGTATTATAGCCGTTGTTTTTCTTATACTAGGCATGGTCGCTCCTAACAACTTCAAATGGGTCGTCGGCACAATGGGAGGCATTCCGGTTTTAAGTGCATTGCTGGGTATTATCATGTTTGGCATGGGCACTACGCTTAATCTGCATGATTTTGCTCTTGTCTTAAAACGTCCTGTTGATGTTTTTATCGGTTCCTGCGCACAGTATCTTATCATGCCTTCACTGGCCTTTTTGCTGGCTACGGCCTTTAACTTAGACCCTGCCCTCACTGCCGGCGTTATCCTGGTTGGCACCTGCCCCGGCGGCACTTCCTCCAACGTTATCACCTTTATGTCTAAGGGCGATTTGGCCTTATCCGTAACTATGACCAGCGTTTCCACTTTGCTTTCACCAATCCTGACCCCTCTGATCACTTATCAACTCATCGGACAGAAGATCGCTTTTGACCCTATGGGCATGTTCTGGAGCATCATTCAAATCGTTATCATACCTATTTGCTTGGGTCTGGCTGTTAAATCCTTCCTGCCGCGACTAGCTGAACAAGCTACAGATTATCTGCCGGCAATTTCTGCTATCGCTATTTCTCTGATTATTGCGGGTGTTATTGCCGTCAGTCGTGACAACATCCTCAAAACCTCCGGAATCATTCTACTGGTAGTTATCTTACACAACTTCCTTGGTTATCTGTTGGGCTTTATCTTGGCTCGCATCACCGGCATGAGCTGGAAAAAAGCTGTCGCACTGTCAATAGAAGTCGGTATGCAAAATTCCGGCCTTGCTACAGGTCTTGCCAAAACACATTTTACCGCTATGCCCATGGCAACTGTCCCCGGGGCTATTTTCTCTGCCTGGCATAACATTTCCGGCGCTTTGCTGGCCTGGGTCTTCGTTAATTTCCTTAATCCCAAATATGGACCTGTCGAAGAAGAGTATAAAGATTTAGTCTAAAACATTTTCTTAAAAAGCAAAAACGTTTGCCGGTGTAACTATCCCGGCAAACGTTTTTATTTTTCCCAAAGACCTTCTTATCGCAATTATAAAGTAACGCGCACTGTGTGCGCAGTTGGTATATGCTATAATAAATATATATTTTGAACTCTCTTATTGAGGTATATTTATGGATACAAATTTATTAATGCAAACTCTCTATAAGACAAAGCAACTCGAAACAAAACAGATGCGGCAACTGTTGACTGCTGCTTTTAAAAACGCTTCTGTCAGAAGAGACTTAGCTCTGCTGGCTCAAAAAACTACACAAAAGATTTTCGGCAATAAAATCTACCTTCGCGGCTTAATTGAATTTACCAATTACTGCCGCAACGACTGCTATTACTGTGGCATTCGCCGCAGTAATAGCAGTGCAGTGCGTTACCATCTAAACAAACAGCAGCTTCTTAACTGCTGCCAACATGGCTACTTCTTAGGTTTTCGTACCTTTGTCCTGCAAGGCGGTGAAGACCTAAGCTACACAGATGAGGCTATGGCCGATATCATCAGTTCCATCAAAACAACTTACCCAGACTGCGCCGTTACTCTATCTGTAGGCGAACGCGACTATGCCGTATATAAGCTCTGGCGAGCAGCGGGTGCCGACCGCTACTTGCTGCGACATGAAACCGCCTCTGACGAGCATTATTCCAAACTGCATCCATCTCCGCTGAACCTTGCTCACCGCAAACGCTGTCTTTACGATCTTAAAGAGCTTGGCTATCAGGTTGGCACCGGTTTTATGGTCGGTTCACCTTACCAGACGCTAGAGCATCTTATAGGCGATCTAGATTTTATCAGTGAGCTAAAACCACAGATGATTGGCATAGGACCTTTTATTCCTCATCACGCAACACCTTTTAAAGGACAACCGGCCGGAACGCTCTCCCAAACACTGACTCTGCTTTCTGTATTGCGTTTGATGTTCCCCCACGTACTGCTTCCGGCAACAACGGCACTGGGAACCATTACGCCCAATGGACGCGAACTGGGTATTTAGAGAAAATTATCTTCTATACGACAATAAACTTTGCAGTGGCGCTGAAGCCGCCGAAGCAAAAACGGATCTTGCCGCCCGACTGGCCGCTATCGGATATACAATTTCAGACGAGCGAGGCGATTATCAAGAACTCCAAAAAGCAGAAGAAGAATAAATGTTTTTTTATATCAAGATAATTTACAGACAACTTATCAGTTTATCCTTGTCAAACAGTTATTTTTCCGATATAATCTAAAGAACATTCTGTTGCTGAACGGAATGCCACAATACATTTATTTATATTTTTAGGAGGGGTTCACACATGGACAAAGTTAAGGAGACCTTAAATAAGGTCCCCATGTCCGGATATATTGTACTGGTAATCGCCATCGCAATATTTTCCGGTTTGTTTGCAGAAGCCGGCTATGGTTTGAACATTTTTGACTTCGACACCTTAAACGGCAAATTCGGTACAATGAAAAGCGCGAAAGCTACCTTCTCAGGTCAAGGTGGCAGTGGTGCGCGTGACGGTTTTCTCTTTGCATTCGGTCTTGCCCCGGGCGTTATGCTGGCAATGGGCCTGATTGAAGTCGTTGAACATTACGGCGGTTTAAAGGCCGCACAAAAACTTATGACTCCAATCCTGCGTCCGCTTCTTGGTATTCCCGGCATCTGCGGCATCGCACTCGTTTCTTCTTTGCAAAGTACTGATGCCGGTGCCGGTATGACTAGGCAGTTGCATTTGGAAAAACAAATTACAGATAATGAAATGCTTATTTTCAGCGCCTTTCAGTTTACAGCAGGCGGCCTAATCACAAATTATCTTTCTTCCGGCAGCGCACTATTCGGTTTCCTAACAGTACCTATTTCCGTTCCGCTGGCGGTACTCTTCGTAATGAAATTTTTTGGTGCTAACATGATGCGTATGTATGTGAAAATGTTTTGTAAGGAGGGTATTTAAGCATGAGTGAAGAAAAAATTAATCACGCTCCGGAAGACTCTGCGGCATCAGAAGCTGAAATTAATGCCCAACTATCAAAACCGTCAGTAATGGATATTTTTGTGCGCGGCGCTCGCAAAGGCTGGGATATCGCTATTAATAACATTATTCCGAACGTACTGATGGCCTATGTTTGCATCAAAATTTTAAACGTCACCGGCCTTTTAACTCTGGCCGGCAAGTTTTTTGCTCCGGTCATGGCGCTTTGGGGTCTGCCCGGCGAAGCAATCATGGTTATTTTTAGTGCTCTTATGTCCATGGGTGGCGCAGTAGGTGTCTGCATGGCTCTTTATAACGACGGTGGCATCGATGAACGCTCCATCACTATCGTTATCCCCGCCATTTACCTCTTGGGTTCTAAAATTCAATATTTGGGTCGTTTGCTTGGCACCGCCGGTGTACCTTCAAGACATTATCCAATTATGATCGCTATTTCTTTTCTTAATGCCGGCATCGCTATGTTCGTCATGAAAATTTTGACAATGTAACAACTTTAGATATTAAGCTAAAAACTTCGTTCTCTTATGAGGACGAAGTTTTTTCTTTAACTATCGCTGCTTTACGGTAAAGAATTTTATTTTTGTTGTAATTACAACATACTTTATTTGCCCTTTATAGTATTATATATTTGAAGAAAATATTCATTAGGGTTGCAGTCGTAGCCTATGATATTAGGGGACAAACCCCAAATTTTTTTGGAGGAGTGATATTATGGAACCGAAGATGTTTTGTTTTCAATGTCAGGAAACCGCCGGCAATAAGGGCTGTATGTTCGGAGGTGTCTGTGGCAAAAAACCAGATACCGCTAATTTGCAAGATCTTCTGATCTACGTTAGCAAAGGACTTTCTACCGTAACAACAGGTCTGCGCGCTGAACAAAAACCTGTCCCGACCGCTGCCAATATTTTAGTAACCACCAATCTGTTCATGACTATTACCAACGCAAATTTTGATGACGAACGCTTTATCAGCAAAATCGACGAGACTATGGCTTGTCGTGATGAACTGCTGAAACAGCTACATAATACCTCCTCACTCAACGATGCAGTCACCTGGAAGTACAGCACTGCTGAAGAACGTACTTTAAAAGCTGATGCTGTCGGTGTTCTAAATACAGAAAACGAAGACATTCGCAGTCTACGCGAGCTGATAATCTACGGTCTGAAAGGTATGGCTGCTTACAATAAACATGCTAATGTATTAGGCCACACTGATGAAACAGTCGATGCTTTTCTACAGAAAGCTCTGTCACAAACTTTGAATGATGAATTGACAGCCGACGAACTTACTGCTTTAGTTCTGGAAACAGGCAGCTATGGTGTTAAGGCTATGGCCCTGCTGGATAAGGCCAACACCTCTACCTATGGCAATCCTGAAATTACCCATGTAGATTTGGGTGTCAGAAACAACCCTGCAATTCTGATCTCCGGCCACGATCTGCGCGATTTGGAAATGTTGCTGGAGCAAACAGCAGGAACGGGCGTTGATGTCTATACTCACTCGGAAATGCTGCCGGCACATTATTACCCGGCGTTTAAAAAATATCCTCATTTTGCCGGCAACTACGGCAGTGCTTGGTGGAAACAAAAAGAAGAGTTTGAATCCTTTAACGGCCCGGTACTACTGACTACCAACTGTCTCGTTCCTCCTAAAGAAAGTTATAAGGATCGGATTTATACAACCGGCTCTGTTGGCTTTGCAGGTTGCAAACATATTCCGGGAGAAATTGGCGCAAGCAAAGATTTTTCAGAAATTATCGAACACGCTAAAAAATGTCCGCCGCCAACTCAATTAGAAACCGGTGAAATCGTCGGTGGCTTCGCACATAATCAAGTCCTGGCTTTAGCAGACAAAGTTGTTGCTGCTGTCAAAAGCGGCGCAATCAAAAAGTTTGTCGTCATGGCCGGCTGTGATGGTCGTAGCCCTGCTCGCAACTATTACACTGATTTTGCCAAAGCCTTGCCGCAAGATACTATCATTCTTACCGCCGGCTGCGCTAAATATAAGTACAATAAGTTGCCCTTAGGTGATATCGGCGGAATTCCTCGCGTTTTGGATGCCGGTCAATGCAACGACTCCTATTCGTTGGCTGTAATCGCTCTAAAACTAAAAGAAGTCTTCCAACTGGACGATATCAATAAACTGCCTATTATTTATAATATTGCTTGGCATTCTTGGTATTTTTTCTAATATTCTGTATCC
>CAYVGQ010000014.1:0-1925 GCA_964450295.1 uncultured Phascolarctobacterium sp.
CTGCTTCTTCAATACTAGGACTTATTTGAGTAATAATAGCCGTACTGGAACGAATCGTATAAGGCATCCTGCGTATTGCCAGAGAAATAATAATAATCAAAGCAGTGCCGCTTAAAATCAACGGTTGCTTGTTAAAAGCATAGAGAAAAGCAATACCTAATACCGATCCGGGAATAATATAAGGGAACATCGTTACCGTGTCCAAAATTTCAGTGACATAAGAGCGTTTGCGAACAGTCAAATACGAAATAAAAATTCCCATAAATACAACGATAAAAATTGCACTGATACCAAATAAATATGTGTTGGTAATAGAATTATTATCCTTGGCAAACAGGGTATTTATATAATTCTGTAGTGAAAAATTACCCGTATAAACTGCGCCCCCACTAACTTCCAAAAATGAAGTGAATATTACTGTTAACTGCGGCAGCATTGCCAACAAAGTAATGCCATACACAAACAGATACGCAAAGAATTTTTTAGAACCCTTAGCTTCTAAAGCTTCCATAGGTTTTAACGCCGTCATCGAATAGGAATAGTGGCTTGCTATATAGCGCTGCAGGAAAAAAAGCAGCAATGTAATAACTATAACTATTACACACAAAGATGCTGCAAAATGGTCATCTGTACTGACTTCCCCCATGAACTGCGTATAAATCAAAACCGGAAAAGTTTTGAATCCTTCACCAATCAGCATCGGAGTGCCAAAATCAGAAAACACACGCATAAAAACTAACAAAGAACCTGCTAAAAGTGAAGGCATCACTAAAGGAACAATTATTTGTCGTACCCGTTGAAACGCCGTCAGTCCTAAGCTTTCTGCCGCTTCATTCAAAGAGTTATCAAGATTTTTAAGTGCGCCGGAAACATACATATAAATTAAAGGGAAGGACTGCAAAGCAAAAACAAGAACAATACCGGCAAAACCATAAATACCACCGAACTGCACCCCAAACATTGAATTGGCTATTTGAGTAATAAAGCCATTGCGTCCTAAAAGTTGGATCCAAGCATAGGCACCGATAAAAGGCGGCGACAAATAAGAAATGACTATCAGTATATTAAGATATTTACTGCCGGGAATTTTAACGCTGCGCAGTACATATGCCATTGGTAAACCTATAAGCGAAGCAATAACAGTAGAACAAACTGTAACATAAAAGCTGTTTACCAACGTACTCCAATAATATTTACGAGCAAAAAATTTAGTAAAATAGTCCAGAGTCAATTTTGACGTTTCCGAATCAATAAAGCTTTTATATAAAATTAAAATCAAAGGATAAACAACAAAGATGACAAAAAAGCAAAGGATAACTAGAGCTATTCCCAGCCAAAGATTTAACTTCTTAGAGGCTCCCATTACGAATTCCTCCTCATTATCAGGGTCTTGCTGCCATCATCAGTAAAAACATTGATTTTCGCAGCCTGCACCTTGAGGCAAACGGTGGTTTTATTGGGAATAGTTTCTTCCACGCCGGAGTTTTGAATGACCTCAATCTCCTGTCCATTGGTCAGTCGCATAAAATAATGAGTAGTGACGCCCAAAAAAACACTATGCTCTACTACTGCCTTCAGCCCATCACAGCCTTCAAGCATAATCTCAAATTCTTCGGGCCGTACAGAAACGGTAACTTGCTCTCCGACAATAGCTTCGTCCGACAAATTTTCCATTGGCAGTACATAATTTCCAAAGTCAATAAATTTAGCTGCACCATCCACTTTAACCTTTGCTTGCAAAAGATTGGATAAGCCGATAAAAGTAGCGACAAAAGCACAATTTGGTCGCTGGTAAATCTCTTTAGGCGTACCAATCTGCTGAATGATCCCATTGTTCATAACAGCAATCCGATCTGAGACCGCAAGTGCTTCTTCTTGGTCATGCGTTACATAAACTGTAGTAATACCAATTTCTTGCTGAATAA
>CAYVGQ010000014.1:1935-12981 GCA_964450295.1 uncultured Phascolarctobacterium sp.
ATTATCATAAGATACAATCCATTTAATATTTTTAATATTTTTAATACTGTCACTTACAGCTTTATGGTCTTCAGGTTTGTAATGGTTTAAATATAAAGAGCTAGCTTTTAGAAAGTATGGTGGGTCAAAATAAAATATGACATTACTATTATTCGATTCATTTTGAATTTGCTGAATAAGTTTAATTGCGTTACGCATCTCTACTCTAAGTTTAGCATCAAGGTTAGAAAGCGGCTCATCCATCAGCAAAACCTGCGGATGGATAACTATGGCACGAGCTAAAGCAACGCGCTGTTGCTGTCCACCGGACATCTGCGTCGGCATTCTGTCCTTTAAATGCGCAATTTTAACAGTTTCTAAAATTGCATCTACCTGGGCGTTCATCCTGTCTTTTGCCACCTTGCGGTTTTTTAGACCAAAAGCAACATTATCTTTTACAGAAAGATGCGGGAAAATTGCATAGTTTTGAAAAACCATACCCATATTACGCAGATGCGTCGGAATATCATTGATAACCTGGTCGTCTATTTTTATAAGACCACCCTCAATAGAATTAAAGCCAATAATCATCCGTAGTAAAGTAGTTTTGCCGCAACCTGAAGGCCCCAACAAGGTAAAAAATTCTCCCGGGTGCACATCTACAGACAAACCGTTAATGATCGTGTCCTTTCCAAAACGTTTAATAACATTGTCTATCGTAATCGCTACACTCATAAAAAACCGCCTTTTTACATTGGTACAACGAAGGGGACTCAAAAGAGTCCCCTTCGCCATCACCAGTATTAAAATTACTTACATAGATTTTTCCATATGTTCGCTAAACATTTTGGTAATTTTGGCTTTATTTTCGGAAACCCATTTTTCATCATAACTGGGAGCTAATTTAATTTTATCATTAGGAGTCATATAGTCAGCCAGAGTTGCGCCTTTACGTAGCGGGCGTACAGTAAGATTCATTCCAACAGCATTCTGCACTTTTTCCGAAAGCATATAATCAACAAATTTCTTAGCGTTTTCCGGATGCTTACAGTTTTTTAGTATTTGTACAGATTCACCGGGGAAAATGGCACCTTCAACCGGGAAGACTACTTGCACTTTTCCACCGTTTTTAAGCAAATTGGCAGCCGGATCCTCCCAGGTTAGACCAACAACATATTCGCCGCCGGCAACACCTTTATAAACTTGGCTGGAGCTGTTGCACATTTTTCCCCCAAGATTGGCAATAAATTTATCAACATAATTCCAAGCTTCAGGTGACATCGGATCGCCATCCTTGCCCATACCATAAAGCATCGCCATCAGGCTTTGGAATGCCGAGCTGGAATTTACCGGATCACCAAATGCAATCTTGCCTTTTAATGCAGGATTGAGCAGGTCAGCAAAACCATCTATTTTCATATCGCCTTTCAAGTCAGTATTGACAATCATTACCGTGGGATCTGCGAAAGCCGGAGTAAAAACTCCTGCTTTATTTTTGAAGCCTTCCATCATTTTATCATTTTCCGTTGAGGTATATTCCATAAACAACTCTTTAGAGGACGAAAGCATAGTTTCATCAGCTGCCCATAAAACATCTCCCAAAGGATTCTCTTTCTCAGATTTAGCTCGTTTAAGAACTTCGCCGGTACCGGCAACGACCAAATTTACTTTTATGCCGGTATCTTTTTCAAAATGCGGAATAACTGCATTATTTAACTGTTCACTGCGAGCAGAATAAACTGTCAATACTTTTTCTTCCGGGCCGCCGGCCTTTTTTTCAGTGGGCTTGTCACTGCCGCAACCTGCTGCAACAAGCATCAGAGAGGCCAAAATTGCTGAAATTAGTTTGATTGACTTTTTCATAAAAAACCCTCCGTTCTTAACCTTAAAAATAAATTTTTCTTAGTTTTCAAAAATTTCTTCTTAATTTGATTATAACCCTTTTGTAGTAGAGGGTCAAGCCAACAAAGGTAACGGGCCTATAGTTGATGTTCAAACAAACTATGCCTCTTGATCTTATCTATCTTTTAGCATTATCATGCTAGTCCGTAGTGCCATAGAAAAACATATTCAATAATTTCAGTAAACATATTATATTTTCAGGCAAAAAAATAAAGCTCCAGTTAAAACTGGAGCTTTCTACCTTTAAAATGGTAGCGCCAACGAGAATCGAACTCGTGATTCCGCCTTGAGAGGGCAACGTCTTAGCCGCTTGACCATGGCGCCATTGGCTCCGGGACTAGGGCTCGAACCCAGACAAGATGATCCAGAATCACCTGTGCTACCATTACACCATCCCGGAATTGTGCTGAACACAAAATTTATTATAACTTACTTTCTCCAGATTGACAAGTACTTTTTTTATTTTTTTATTACATCCCTTTATTATAGGTAAAAGTATCTAGAGTGTCATTGATTTTTTTAGCCAATGCCTCCGGCAATCCTTCAATATTAACATTAAGGAAGCCACGTACAATTGTGGCCGTTGCTTCTTCTTCATCCAGCCCACGTGCCATCAGATATTCAATTTCTTCCGGAGCAATGCGTCCTACAGCTGCTTCATGGCTTAGTTCCGCATTACCGGTAAAAGCATCCAGCTCCGGAATCGCAGAAATATAACCTTTGTCGCTGAGCATTAATCCATTACATTCCAAATGCGCACGCACTCCTTCTGCACGACCGGTTAAATTACCGCGGTTGATGATCTCGCCGCCAGTAGAAATAGTCCGGGTCACAATTTCGGCCCTAGTACCGGGAACCTCCAGCAACGCTTTACCGCCAATGTCAAGATGTGAACCTTCCGGAGCCACAAGAATAGAATTTAGCCTTGCCACTGCGCCTTTACCGACAAGTTTAGTCGTTGGATACATCTGCACGTCTTTAACTTTTTCCATGCACACATAGTTAGAAATAAATTGTGCGCCTTCTTCGACAATCGTCACACTGCGCGGACGCACGGCAATATTTTCACCCCAACTGTGGATCATTGTAAAGGTCAGCTTTGCATTTTTTTCAACATAAAATTCGCTGATGCCAAGATGTACGCCTTTTTCCACACTGGGATCGCTGGCACAACCGGAAATAATATTCAGTTCTGCTCCCTCTTCTACAATAACTACATTATGAACACGCTGCAGCTGATCTTCGTGACCTATAAAGACACAGGCTTGCAATGGAGCCTCTATTTTCTGTCCGGCCTTGACACGGATAAAATATCCTTGTTCCTGTTCCAAAGCGGTTTTTGCTGTATATTTATCGGTATCTGCTTTAACTGCATTCCACCAATATTTTTTGACTAATTCAGGGTGTTTTTTAGCTGCGGCACCGGTATTCATCAATTCCAGAGGTAACTGTGGCTTAACTTCGGCTTCAATAGGCGCATTGTCAACCTGAATAAAGCTGGCGCTACGGTTTTCTCCATCCAAATCGATACCGACATGCTCTAAGCGTGCTTTGCCGGAATCTGAAAGTTCTTTTGTACTTTCTACATGTCGCTCATTATTATCATCAAATTTTTCTAAATCAATATCCTTACCAAAGTCAGCTTTTTTAGCAAGCGCTTCCTGTAATTTTTCTTGTTCACTCATTTCATCATCCTCCTGCAACCGCCCTTTACACATCTTTCGTAACCGGCCTTGCTGATGCAACCTAAAACATCCAAGGGATCGCCACTCGTGCAGCTCAAAGTTCCCTGATACAAAATATGTGCGTGCGAAGCCGGTACATATTTAAGGATATGCCCGACATGGGTGATGATTAGACCGCTACGTTGGCTAGTCAGCGGATTATAGTTATCACACTCAAGATTATGTCCACAGCAGGGCTGAGTGCATCCAACTCCGCCGCATGGTTCATTATGCAAAATATAATTGGCTGCCCGTCCAACCAACGCAATATTTTCTACATCAACGCCGGATTCAGGCTCGTCCAATAATAACAGGTCCGGTTTTTGAGCCATCAGCTGCAATAGTTCGGAACGTTTGAGTTCACCTCCGCTGAATCCTTCGTTGACACTACGGTCAAGGAAATCAGCCAGTCCCATCCATCTTGCCATCTGCTCAGTTTCCTGCGGCGTTGCTCCGCAGATTCTAATCATCTGTCGCAAAGACAGCCCCCGAATTGTCGGCGGACGCTGAATCATCACGCCTACACCTAACCTTGCCCGTTCATAGCAGGGAGCATCAGTAATATCAAGCCCTTTAAAATAAATTTTTCCACTTAAGACCTCATAACGTTCAAACCCCATAATTGTACCAATCAAAGTAGATTTGCCGGTCCCGTTAGGACCAAATAAAACATGAACTTCGCCTGGTTTAATATGCAGATTAATATTGTGAATAATCTGCCGTCCCTGAACGGCAACGGACAGATTTTCTATTCTTAACATAGTAATCCCTCTTTCCAAAATTTGTACTGATTTATTATAACACATAACAGAGATTAAAATCCATACTTTAATTGTATGAATTAAATATTAGTATTTCAGTCGGAAGATAGAAATTTCAACGTCGCTGTGTTAAAATATTCTTATGCAAAGGTAAAAACATTTTTTATTTTGTAATTTGTAATTTCAACATTTTCTGGAGGTTCCATGCATCAATATCTATTACATGTCGGTGAATTCCCGATACGTATGTACGGACTGGTTCTGTGCATGAGCATTTTTTTAGCGACAGGCGTAGCTTATTTTCTGGCAAAGCAGGATGGACGCTGGCAACATCATATTCTTGACATAGGTATTTACGGAGGTTTTGCCGGTCTTGTCGGGGCCCGTCTTTGGGATGTTTTCTTTTTTGACTGGGATTACTATCAACATCATTTATTGGAAATTCCCTTTGTCTGGCAAGGCGGTATGGCTATTCAAGGTGGTGTAATCGCCGGTATTTTAGCAGGCGTCTGGTACTGCAAACGGCACAATATTGATTGGCTGGCACTAGCCGATATAGTCTGCCCTGCTATTTTAATTGGGCAGGCAATTGGACGCATGGCCAATCTTCTAAACGGTGATGCTTTCGGTACACCAACCGGCGGCGGCTTTGGACTATTATATCCGGAAGGTACACTGGCCTTTAAAACATACGGTGCTGTGCCTTTATGGCCGGCTGAAGTTTGGGAAGGTCAGCTGGATATCGTTATTTTTGCTATTTTGCTTTTGTTCCGCACAACAAATCATGCCAAGGGGCAGGCGCTCTGTCTATATGCGATGCTTTATTCACTGTTACGTTTCTGTTTAGAAATGCTACGGGGCGATTACGTGGAACCTTTTTTCCTCGGTTTAAAATCAGCGCAGACAACTAGCCTCGCTTTTTTTATTATTGCTTTAGGCTTCTTTATTTATTTTAGTCGTCGCGAAAAACAACATACAGCACCGCCTCAATCTACAGCGCCTGTTAAAAAGCGCAGTAACGGTAAGAAAGTTTGAATTATTTCAAACTTTCTATTCTTTCTATAAAAAAACAGTGGACATTAAAAATGTCCACTGTTTTTTCTTTTAATAGATTAGCATAAAAATAAACCGCAACAAGAAAAGTGCACTCAGCCAACGTGCCAACATTGAAACATCCGACCATTTGCCAACAACGGCTTTAACAAAGCTATACATAATAAAACCTATTGCAATACCGTCGGCAATATTATAGCCAAAACACATGATCGTCATCGTGAAGTAAGCAGGTATAGCTGTTTCTAAATCATGCCAGTCAATATCACCAATATCCGAGGACATCAAAATTCCTACCATAATCAAAACCGGAGCAGTAGCCGCCGCCGGCACCATACCTAAAAAAGGAGCTAAAAATACGCTAACTACAAACAACAATGCTGTCACCACAGACGCAAAGCCTGTCCGAGCTCCGGCAGCAACGCCGGTACTCGATTCTACATAAGTCGTTACCGTAGACGTTCCTATAAAAGCCCCCATAACCGTTGCCGCAGCATCGGCAAGTAAAATCTTTTCGCCATTGACGATATTGCCGTTCTTATCAACAAGTTTAGCACGAGAAGCCGTTGCCAAAACAGTGCCAATCGTATCAAACATATCTGCGATAGTCATCGTTATCATTATTGAAAAAACAGAAAAAGCCATTGTGAGAAAACCATTAGAAATATCGAAAAGCTGTACTAAGCCGCTTATACATTTACCAAGAGTAATACTCAAATCTCCTAGCGGCATTGCTCCCGGTAAATGCAGACCGAGCTGCCAGCCACAAAAGAATTGCAGATAACAGCCTAATAACGAGGTGATAATAATTCCCAGAAGCATACCGCCCCTAGTCCCGCGCAACATGAAAGCAATATTCAAAAAAAGACCTGCTAAAGCTAATTTAGCCGAATCGTTGGCAAAAGTAAGGGTGGGTATAATACTGCTATCCAGTCGCATTCCTTCCCCAATCGCAATAAAACTACCGGGATTAGCCGAAAAGCTGAGTAGAGAAGCATTTTTGAGCCCAATATATAGAATGAATAATCCAATGCCAATACCAATACCTTTTTTAAGCGTCATAGGCATCTCGGAGATTATTCTGCTACGAAGTCCTGTAACCGAGACAATAACAAATATGATACCTGATAGGCATACAGCCCCAAGTCCCTGTTCCCAAGTATATCCCATTGCTCCGCACAGCGTATAGGCAAAAAAGGCATTAATTCCCATACCCGGTGCCAAGCCAAAAGGAGCATTGGCATAAAGAGCCATCAGCAAAGTCCCTGCCGCGGAAGCAAGACAGGTTGCTATCATTACTGTTCCTTTATCCATACCTGCCGCCGCCATTATTTGAGGGTTGACAAAAATAATATAAGCCATAGTTACAAAAGAAGTTATGCCTCCAACTGTCTCACGTTGCCAATTAGTCTGTCGCTCCTGAAACTTGAAAAAACTACTCAAAAAATTACTCATTTTTTGTTTTCCTCCACTCATTTTTATATTTCACAAACTGTTCAAAAAATAGCCCTTCTTCTGTCAAATGTCTATTGTATACTAAAGACATAGCAAGTGACAAGCTTGCTACACCCTTCCCATCAAATTCATCATAAACAGCTTTCCTATGGAGAAACCGTTCGCTACCATCCCCAGCGAACGGTTTTCTCTTTATCTGTTTAATTCTGATAAGATAGAAAGTAAATGCGTGCCTGTGCACGCATTTTTTTACGATTACCGACGCCTCTATTTTATCCATTACCCTAAGCACTTATTTGTATCGGCGCAAAGGACACAAAACTTCGGCATACCTGCCTTTAGCATTCTGCAAAGTTATGTTTACGGCCCACATCGGCACTCCTGCATCATCTTTTGTATGCGTACATTGAAACAATTGTTTATTGCCTATAAATTTAATAATATTTTCAAGTTCAATTAACATAACTAAATCTTCCCTATTGTATGCGTCCAGCCCTTCGTCAGAGAAAAATACCGTTGTCACTATCAGGTCATCCATCTGCCAGCACTCCAATACATAAGGTCTGCCGCCAACTATCGTACCTTTATAATAACCAATATCCAAAACCCCGTCAGCATCCGGCTCATACGGAGAAGGAATATATTCACTGCGATTGGGAATGGGAAACTTTATTTCCTTCATAAATATTCTCCTGTTTTATTTATATTGATTCCAAATTTTTTTACAATGCTTAATAAAGTTCTTTTTTACATTAGACGGTTCAATAATCTTTGCTTTGTTACCCAAACTGAACAACCAACTGTAAAAATTCTGGTCAACAACCACTGTACCTTCAACGATACTTGTATCGCCCTTGCTTTTTTTTATTTTGCTGTCAGCCAAATATTCTAAAATCTGAGGAACCGTTTCATTACTGCAACGCAGTTCCACTAGACGTAGCAATTCTGCATCAGCATAACTTTGCGTCGCAAGACTCTCCTGTAATTGCCGCGTCTGATAGTGGCTACCCAAACGTCCTATTTTCTCCACTATTTTTTTAGTTTTATTTTCACCGATGGCAGAATCCTTTATTACAGCTTCTGCCAATAGCAACAGCTCTTGCGGCGTAAATAACCTGCTACCGACTTTATAAGTATTGGCACGACTACGCATAACTATAATATCAAGACCAAAATTCTGCAAAGTAGCAATATCATCATACAAACTTTTTCTTTCTGCCGGTATTTCCAGTTCAGCCAGTTTTTCTATCAGCTGCTGCACCGTCAGCACATGTTTTTCATCAGTTTCTTCCAGAAAAATCTGCTGTAAATATAGTAACTTTGCTTTTTGATTGGCCTTTTTTGACATTAACGGTTCCCTCTTTTCAGAAACATTTACAATTTCCATATAAAATAATATATTAGCCATAAAACTATTTTTCCCTGCCATTGCCAGAATTTTTTTTGCAAAAAAATGCTCTGACAAAAAGCCAGAGCATTAATTTTAGCCTTGAACAATAACCCAACCACCGTTTTCTACCCAATCTGTTTTAATATTTTCTTTTTTTAGCATATTTTGCAGCAATCCGCCTAAATTTTTGTCATCTTCAGCTAAAAGTACTCTCACAATCCTCACCTCTTTGCCAACTTATACTATATTTACATTAAAATTAGCTGAATTTTGCTTAATTCCTGTAAAAAAAGAGGACGCAATGCGTCCTCTCTCAAAATTTTATTTGGATATATCAGCCGTGAGCTTTTTGCCGGGCTGAATCACCGCTACAACAGCATATGTCAAAATGCAAGCAAACCATTCCATATAAATAACATTTGGGAAAATACGTACAGCAGGAACCAACTGCCACAGCACGAGCATTATAAAGCCAACCAACAATGTCCAGAAACCAGCCGCTTTACAACTATATTGTGGAAAAAATAAGGCCACAATAACGATGACGCTGAAAGCCGCCGTCAAACTAAGCCCTATCATAATCGTACCCAAAATGCTAGAAACTCCCATTGCCATACCCAGAGTCAAAATACCGGAAATGATGATGCAGGAACGCATCATCGTCAACTGCTTTTCCTGAGAACATTGCGGATTGATAAAACGTTTGTAAATATCCTGTGAAAACAATGTTCCGGCAGAAAGCAGTAAATTGCAAGCCGTAGATACATCTGCTGCCCACAGCGCCGCCAGTGTTATACCGGCCAAAATGGGTTGCATTCCAATAATTATCTGTGGTAAAGCCAAGGCAGCCTGTGCATCCGGATACATTGATTTTGCACAAATACCCAAAAGTGCTGCAAATACGCCTACTGGCAACATAATAATGCCGCCCCAAACAAAACCTTTTCTTGCCGTTGATGCATCCTTAGCTCCCAAAGAAATCTGCAGTATACTCTGCAGCGACAGATTGACCGTGACCAGAGTAATAATCCAACTGGTGATAGTCCGCAGACCAACACCCTCAGTAAAGCTAAACCAGGGCACTCCCGCCGGTAAGGTTGCCGCCAAATTTTCAATGCCTCCAACCTTATCTAGTTGGATAAAAGTCGCGACTAAGATGCCAAAATAAATCAAAGCGATGTTCAGCACGTTTGTCAGAGAAGCAGACCACATTCCTCCTATAAAAGTGATGCCAATAAAGGTTATAGCACTGACCAACATCCCTGTTTTAAAATCAAATATTTCCGGCATAATAGCATGCAATATACTGCCGCCTGCAATATACTGCAGGGAAATAATTACCAGCTGAATAACGATCTGACAAAAAACACCTAAAATAACTGCATTTGTACCGTGATGACGTTCAATAAGTTCAGAAATAGTAGTAATATTCTGTTCACGATATTTTTTCGCCATAAAAATACCCATTACAATGGCTCCTATTGCCCAAGCAATAGTATACCAACCGGCTGACAGCCCCACTCTGAACGCATGCTCCGACACACCAATCGTGGAAGCACCGCCTACCGCAAGGCCAATAATCGTAACCGCTATCAGTGGCGCCGATAACTTGCGTCCTGCTAATGCATAATTTTCTGCATTACCTTCACTGCGTTTTTTAGCAAACCAGCTGATACCAAACAAAGCTATAATGTACAGTATCAGTATCACCAAAGAAACAGACATAAAATACCCCTCTCGATTTTTTACAATAAAATGACCACTATTTTAAGATGGTAAAAGAGTGACTTTATTGTATGCAAAGTTTACATTAAAGTCAAGTGTTTCTTGGATGTTTTCTATGGAACTTCTTTTTTGTTCTCTTTTTGAAGCACGTTTGTTTTTATATTCCGTTGTTTATCACTTTAATATGTAAAACTAGTCTTGCTTAATATTTTATACAGTTATATAATTATTTAGTATTATTAGCACTAATACTTCGTTTATCGTTATTAAGTTTAAGTCTTTTTATATTTTCTTACTTGAAAGGAGTTTTCCCTTGTGGGTAGAAAATCACGTCACACTGATCAGGCCTTGCTAAAAGCAGGCGTCGAATTGATAGCCCAGGGTAATTACGACCCTACCGTGCGTGCCATCTGTACTTTGGCTAACGTTAATCAGGGCATGTTCGTTTATTATTTTGGATTCAAGGACGAGTACATGAAGGTGCTTTTCCAGCGAATATATGAAGATTATCTTCTATACCTGAAAAGTTATTCTGACAAAAACACTGCTGCCGTTAATCAGCTTGAAGAAATTTTTTTCAGAATGACTAACTATTTTATTGAAAATTTCAATAAAGCGTACTTTTTAACAAACGCTCTACTCAAACACGAGGCTGCCGCCTATTTTACAAATTACAGAGTCTCGCATTTCATTTTTATTCGAACTCTGATCGAACAGGCGCAGAGCGATGGTGATATCTGCAATGATCTTAACAGTTATGAAGTTTATATGACTTTGTACGGCATTTTGATTCAACCAATTATTGTTAAAAATACAATTTTAAAGAAACATCCCCACCAACCTATTATGGATAAATTAAATGAACTCGACATAACTTCGCTTACAAGTATCAACAAACGTTTGCGAGTAGCCTTTAAGGGTCTGCGGTCTTAATAAATATTATAATATTTATAAAAAAAGTTATTGACTTTTTTTTATAATCAGATATAATATGTATTGTTACTTCAAGAAAGCAGTAACCTAAACGTCTCCGTAGCTCAGTTGGATAGAGCGTTTG
>CAYVGQ010000015.1:0-2497 GCA_964450295.1 uncultured Phascolarctobacterium sp.
TTTATTTCCAACTCTGTCAGCCTGTTCCTTAGTTATAAATGTTATTTCAGAATCTCCTGCCCATTTGCTGAAAGCTTTTATCCTATCAAGCGATACTATTTCAGCTAAAATTTCGTCTGTGCCATAAGTGGCAGAAACTATCCGAACTGGCTTAGCTAAAAGATTTACCTGCTTACCCGTATCATCACTCACAACATATGCAACAGAATTTACTGCAGAAAGATTAGGTCTTTCTAGACAGCATCCAGTCACAATAACTAAAACAGCAAATACTGCCAGCAGTAATTTTTTCATAAATTCACTCCTAGTATGGTAGCTGTGCTTTTATTTTTAAATTCCATAAGCGTTGTAGCATATGCTCGGTACCACGGACTCCTGCAAAAGGCGTTGTCGTAAAAAGCACTTCATCCTGTACCGGATATGCGATATTACAGCAGAAGAATTTTTTTGCTTCACGCACCAAAACTGAGCTTTCACTGCTACTGCCAAGAACAAGGGTATCGTCACTCTGCTGCAACAATTGTTCTATCTTTTTACTGTCTTTTTGTGCCAGTAAAATTTCATCTGCTTCTGCAGGCAACGGCAACTCTTTTATTGTATTTTGGCAGATCACAATCAACTTTTCGGTATCGGCCCATTCTTCACGCAGAGCTTGAGCTAGCCCGAATGCGGTTGACGCAGGTGCAGCAACGATTATTTTGTTAAACCACAGTTCGCCCCAGGTACAGCGGGCTTCATTTACTGCGGTCAATAGCTCATCCCGCACTTTATTGCACTCTTCTCGAATCTTTTCCAAATTAGTCGGCAAAAAATCGGCAATTTTTTCTAGCCAGCGCAAAGTGCCAATTAAGCCGTATGGCATTCCTGCTACGACATAAGGAGTGCCGTAACGTTCTTTAAGATATCGAGCAGACTCCAACCCTAGTTCTTCATTGATAACTATATTTAACTGTGCTACCGGCACCTTTTGCAAAACTTCAAGATCGCTTCCTGCTCCAGGAACCGCTATAATTTTATAATTAGCAATCTCCAGAATGCGTTTAATTTCTTTGATGTCGTTTTTCCCATTAAAATAAGCTGTGGTACAACCTAACAAATTAACTCCTAAACAACATTTAATTTTAATCTCCGGTAAATCCAGATGCTGCCATAGTCTGAGACTCGCCTTACTGTAGCCTTCTGCAAAGCCTCCGTTTAACCCTCCGCTGTCCATTCCTACTACAGGAAAAGATAGATTTGCTTTAGAAGCAATGCCTTCAATATCGTCGCCAATCAAACTGACACTGCAACTGTTTTCGATTAGTAATATTGATGGCTTTCTATTTTGAGAAATATATTCCAATGCCTCTGTCAAACATTCTTCTGTCCCATACACAACCGCATTGTTATCCGGTTGAGAGCCGTGAAAGCGTTCCCCCAACCTGCAATTAGATTTTTCCAAATGACGCAGCGCATAAAAATAACACCACAAGGGTCCGTTGACAAGCACTTCAGCATCTTTGATTCCCGTAAAAAAAGCTGCCGCCCCCGTTAAAGCGCAGGTATCAACTCTACTGCAGACATTTGCCCATTCAGCTGTTTCAGACATAGACTATACCTCCTTTTTTCCCTCGACGACACAGGGTTTTATAAATACAATCCATAAATTCTACTTCTCCGCTTGTTCCTACAAGTGGCAGCATTGGTAGGAAAATCTGCCTGAGTTCTTGATTATTTGTTATTTCATGAGTTGTCAAAATTAAATCCGTTTTTTCAAGTAGCTGTTGTCCTTCTGTTTGACTGATTATTGGCACCGAACGCTGGGCATTTACCGCATCTGTCATCCTTTTTCTTTCTTTCTCGTTGTAATTGTCAAACAAAACAACTGCCTCCACCTGCATTTCCAATCGGCGCAATGTTTCTAACACCCCGCTAGGATGAAAATACATCAACATCCTGCCAATACAAACTATACAACGTTTTCCCCTGGTTACTTGCTTTACTTTCTCCGCAAAAGCAAATAATTTAGTTTCTTCTTCTATCACAACTTTTTCTGCTAAAGTTTCCTCATGCAAAAAAGCTCCTAAATTGCGTATCCATTTTACTGTATTATCCCAGCCTACAGGAGAACCATTATCTAAGTATGCTACTTCATAACGCTCTTTTAAAAACTGCGCGATTTTTGTCAAGCCAGTATAGGTCTGACCTCGTCCACCGAGAATAATACTGAAAGAGGCCGCTGTAATTTGCGGTAACGCATTTATTGGCACGTAACCAGGAAACTGTCCAATAACCTTAATTTCAAAGTAGGATAGCAATCGCTTTACTTCTTGAGCATAATGTCCCCATGGCCCTCCATTGTCACCAATAAGCAAGGCTGTACCTGCAACTTTTAACTGCTTTTTCAAAAACCTTGCCGCCAATTGTTCTGCTACGGCAAAATATCCTTCGTAATATTCACCATCTAAAAAGCCATAATAAGGCACTGTAAGCACAGGAATGCCGTATTCAGTTTCAC
>CAYVGQ010000015.1:2507-8572 GCA_964450295.1 uncultured Phascolarctobacterium sp.
TCTCGACCTACTGATTCCACATCATCACCAATAACACCGGCAACACAGGAATTCGCTATTATTAGGCATTGTGGCTGATACGTAGCAACTACGTCTTTAATACAAGCCCGCAATCGATCCGCCCCACCAAAAATAGAATGTTTTTCCTGCAGCAGACTTGATACTACAGGAATAGGTTGCAGATTCTCCGCAATACCATTTGCAAAAGCGCGATATTGAGCATTGATATCCATACTACGCGCAACATGAGCACAGGCCCTGGGACTATGAAAAATTACGACAGCCCCGCTACAATAGGCCACTGCTCGCCAAACACCGGGCATACTGCAGCTACAACTTTTGGTTTTAGACAGCATTCTTTTAGTCTTGATTGGCATAGCTTGCTACTAAATCCTCCAGTTCTTCAAATTCCAGCGGTGTTGGAACTGACAATTCCGTATTTTTTAAAATATCCTGAGCCAACATTCTGTAAACAGCCGCCTGTTCACAGTCTGGTGCATATTCTATAACAGTCTGACGATTATTTTCTGCTTTATTCACTATAACATTACGCGGAATAAAAGCAATTAATTTTGTATTTAGCCTTCTGGCAAATTCTTTTAATAACGCATGTTCATTAGGCGTATTACGACTATTACCAATAATACCGCCTAACCTCACTTCGCCGCGAGCAGCAAATCTTTTAACGCCTTTAGCGATATTGTTTGCGGCATACAAAGCCATTAGTTCACCAGATGAAACAATATAAATGTCTGTTGCATAGCCTTCCCTAATTGGCACAGCAAAACCACCGCAAACAACGTCACCAAGCACATCATATAAAATAAGATCTTCATCTTCTAAGACATTCATTTCTTTTAGCTTTTCTAAAGCAACGATAATACCCCTTCCTGCACAGCCAACACCTGGTTCCGGTCCACCGGCTTCCACACACTTTATCCCATTGAAGCCTTTATGAACTATTTGTTCCGCTTTAATATCATCTTCTGCATCACGCACCAAATCCAAAACCGTTTGCCGGCATATTTGACCCAAAAGTAGCCTAGTAGAATCATTTTTAGGATCGCAACCAATTTGGCATACCTTTTTGCCCATTTTGCTGAATGCAGCGGAAACATTAGCTGCTGTAGTAGATTTACCGATACCGCCCTTACCGTAAAATGCAATTTTTTTCATTCTGCATTACCTCCAAATTTAAAATGAAAAAGAACAGACTATTCCCTTCAGGGAAAGCTGTTCTTCAAAATACTTGTGTTTAATTATACCAAATATTTTTTCGTCGCCTTCCCATCTCTCGTGGGGAACGCACAAAAATCTGGCAGTTCTTCTGACTTTGATTCATTGCTAGCCTTACATTACTTAGTTTAACCCAGTATTTTTTAAGGTTTGCTCATCATTACAGCGACGGGATCGTATCGGAATCGCACCGATTTCTCTATTACGCATAAGCGCACCAGATTTTCAATATAAGATTTTATTTTACAAGATCTACCGGCAACAAAGCCGGCAGCCCATTACTACAAATAAATTCATCAGCTTCTACTTTAAAGACTTCTTTAAGTAACTGAGCTGTCACAATCTGCCTTGGCTCACCTTCTTTGACCAGCTGCCCTTCCTTAATAACGGCAATATGATCGGAGTACTGAACAGCATGATTGATGTCGTGTATTACCATAACCACGGTAAGATGCAACTCACGATTTAATTTTTCCAAAAGCTGCATTACCTCAAGCTGATGGCAGATATCCAAATAAGTAGTTGGTTCATCTAGCAACAGCACCTGCGGACGTTGGGCAAGCGCCATAGCAATCCAAGCCCTTTGCCTTTCACCACCGGATAAAGTGCTCAATAGACGATGTTGCATGCTTAGCATATTAGTTTGCCCCAACGCCCAGTTTACCTGAGCATCATCATCGATGCTTTTACGGCCAAACCAGTTGCGATGTGGAAATCGTCCCATTTCCACCAGATCCCTAACTGTTAAATCTGCCGGCGATTGTGGTGCCTGCGTTAAAATCGCCAGCTTTTGTGCAAACTCGCGATGGCTAAATTTTTTGATATCTTCACCATTAAATATTACCTTACCTTTATAACATGGCCAAATACGAGCCAAGGCCTTTAAAGTAGTGCTCTTGCCGCAACCGTTAGGGCCAATAATCGCCGTTATCTTGCCTTCCGGTACTGACAGGTTCAATGCGTGAATGATATTTTTATTGATAATACGGACAGTAATATCATTCGCCTGCAAAATATTCATTAAATCTCCCTCCTTAGCAGAAACAGAAAGAAAGGAGCACCAATAAACGCCATAATAATACCTACAGGCAACTCAATCGGAGCAAAAATAATACGAGCAAAAGTATCGCTTAAAGTCACGACGGCAATGCCTAAAAGACCCGAAGCTGGTATTAGGAATCTGTAGTCAGAACCTATGATAAGCCTTGCCGCATGCGGTACGATAAGACCAACAAATCCTAAAAGTCCAACAACGCTTACGGCACTGGCCGCGAGTAAAGCCGCTACTGCAGTCATAGAAATTCTTGTTACCTCAACATTAACACCAAGACCGCGCGCCATTTCGTCCCCAAGTTGCAAAACATTAAGATAAGAAGCTCCGATAAAGGCCAATACCACTCCTGCTATAGCATAAGGCAGAATAATGCTGACATGTGGCCAGCTTCGAGCCGCCAAGCCACCAACCATCCACATTAAAGCACCATGCACCCGATCGCTGTAAAAAATCATCAGGCCTGAAATGCCGGCACTTAAAAATGCTGATACAGCAACGCCTGCCAAAATTATACGAACAGGCTTAATACCATTTTTCCATGCCAAGATATAAATACATACAGCGGCAAACATAGCACCAATAAAAGCAGCCGGCGTAATAAGATACTCCAAAGTTGGGAATAAAATCATGATCGTGACACCGGCAAGACCGGCCCCGCTAGAAATCCCAATAATATGCGGGTCGGCTAGGGGGTTGCGCATCACTGCCTGCAAAATTGCCCCCGACAAGGCAAGATTAATCCCTACTAAAGCCCCCACAATAGTTCTGGGCATCCTTATATTCCAAATAATCTGGCTCTGCGGCTCTAAATTAGGAGCAGAAAGAATATTTATAATCTGTGCTAGACTAATATCAGCCGACCCTTTCGTAAGACTTAAAAATGCTCCCAGCAGTGCAAGCATAGCAAAAGCCGCCATGACGATAAACCGCCAAGTTGTGCGCGAAATGCCAAATCGATCAATTTTTTCTAACGCATCATTTAAATTATTTCTCATCTTTAAAAACCTCGGGATACACAGTCTTAGCCATATATTCTACAGCCTCCGGATAATTAAGTCCCGGATTAAGCAAAAATAGTTTTTCCGGCAGCAAATAAACCTTATCATTACGTACCGCTTTTAAAGAAGACCAAGCCGGATTACTTTTCACATCCGCTCTCAGACGATTTTCAATTTCGCCATCATTTCCCATAAAAGTTATAAAAATTATTTCCGGATTTTTTTCGACCAAAGTTTCCATACTATAAGGCGTTTTTTCCGGTTTGCCCTTTAAATTTTTCGACCCTGCAACGACATTTTTAAAACCAAGTATCTTAGCAACGCAGCCAGCAATGCTGTTTTCCAGCTCAACTGTTACATTAGAAGGCGTTGCATGCAGAATTACAATACGTTTTTCTTCGTGCGGCAATTTATCGGTGACAGCCCGGATCTGTTGATCCATTTTAGCTGCAACCGCTTCGCCTCTTTCCGGCACACCATAAATTTTTCCTATTACTACCAGCTTATCTTTAACTTCATCATAAGTTTTGGGGTTAATGGCAATGACAGGAATTTTATTTGATTCTAAAAGGGGCAAGAACTTTTCATGCTGATTTTTATTAGCAATCACCAAATCCGGTTTTAAGCCGATCAAACTTTCCAGATTAATATTATAGACCCAACCAACTTCAGGCACATTTCGCATTGCTTCAGGCAGTTCTCCAACTTTAGACGAAGCTCGTCCAACAATTGTTCCCCCAACAGCATCGATCATGTTTAAGTACGAAGTAGCTAGGCTAACGACACGTTCTGGTTTTTTCTTTAGAACCACTGTTCTTCCGGAATCATCAGTAACCGTTAAAAAAGGCTTTTCAGGCTTTTTCTGTTCAAGATTAGCCACATTCGAACCACACCCACTGAACAAAGCAAGACATATAATTGCCGCTACTGTCGCTTTTAAAATTTTCATTATTCGTCGCTCCCTGCAAAATTAAGAAAGCCTCCCAACGTCATTTATCGTTAGAGGCACTCGTAACGTCTTATTGATTACCATTTCATAATAGCACAGCTTACTACCAACGTCAAGAAAGTTTGCTTGTTAAGAATGCATGTCTTTGTTATAATTCATGTAGAAAATGGAGGGTTTAATAATGGAAATAACTGCTTTAATCGCTCGTATCAACATTCTTGCTCAAAAAAAACGTAGTACATCTTTGACAGAAGCTGAACAGAATGAGCAAAAAATCTTATACGAAGAATATCTTAGTCTTATACGTGGTCAAGTAAAACAACAACTTGATAAAATTGAAGTCGTCGATGAACTGCCGCCGCAGCACTAATATGGATTTTAATTTTGCAAATGCAATTTTTTATGAAGATGAGTACCTATTGATTCTCAATAAACCTGCGGGTATGTTGGTACACCCAACTGTTAAAGAAGATGGTTCTACTCTTTATAACTATGTTGCACAGTATTATATTGAGCATAATCTACAATATAAGGTTCATCCGGTCTCCCGTTTGGATCGCAATACCTCAGGACTGGTAATTTTTGCCAAAGAACCATATATCCAGTTTCTTCTTTCTAAACAAAAAGTTTGTAAAAAATATTTGGCTATCGTTACTGGTAAACTTCCGGCTACAAAAGGCTGCATTGAAGAACCTATAGCTCGTAAGGAAGGCAGTATCATTGAACGCTGTGTGACCCCGAGTGGGAAATATGCCCGAACAGATTACAAACTTATTAATGGAAATAAAACATTAAGTCTTTTAGAGCTGAGGCTTCACACCGGGCGAACACACCAAATTCGCGTCCATATGGCCTATATTGGCTGTCCTCTCTATAATGATAATCTTTACGGCACTCCGGGTCCACAAAGCCGTCATGCACTGCATGCTTACTACCTTGCTTTTATGCATCCTGTTACCGGTATTTTTTTAGAAGTTTCCTGCGCATTGCCAAACGATCTTTTAAAAATTATATACTATTAAGGTATAGAGTATGCTATAATTAATTATAGCAACAAACAAAAAGGAGGCGGGCTTATGCCACTAGTAACATCAACTGAAATGTTTCAAAAAGCTTATGAAGGTCATTATGCCGTAGGTGCTTTCAATGTCAACAACATGGAAATAATTCAAGGCATCGTCGAAGCTGCTCGCGAAGAAAAATCGCCTTTAATTTTACAAGTTTCTGCAGGTGCTCGCAAATATGCTAATCACATCTATTTAATTAAGCTTGTCGAAGCAGCCATTGAAGATACCGGACTGCCAATCTGTCTGCATCTTGATCATGGCGAAAATTTTGAAATTTGTAAAGCTTGTGTCGATGGAGGCTTTACTTCTGTTATGATCGACGGTTCCAAACATCCTTTTGAAGACAACATCGAGCTCACAAAGCGTGTTGTCGACTATGCGCACAGTAAAGGAGTTGTCGTTGAAGCCGAGCTGGGGCGTTTAGCCGGCGTTGAAGACGCAATTAAGGTAAACTCCAAAGATGCTACTTATACCGATCCTGACCAAGCTGTAGAATTTGTTGAACGTACAGGATGTGATGCGCTTGCTGTTGCTGTTGGAACTGCGGCTGCTGCTGAAATTGCTGTTGCTGGAACTGTGGCTGCTGCTGAAATTGCTGCTGCTGGAATTGGGGAGCCTGCTGTTGCTGGAATTGTTGAAACTGCAGCTGCTGCTGTATTTGCGGCGGCGGGTTAAGCATTACGCCCGGCTGCTGCTGTGGGGCCTGTGCGGCCGGCTGTGGAGCGGGGCTGACGCCTTCGAGCGCGGGCTGGTGGACGAGC
>CAYVGQ010000015.1:8582-12807 GCA_964450295.1 uncultured Phascolarctobacterium sp.
TGGAACAAGCCATGGTGCTTACAAATTTAAAGGTAAGCCTGAACTTGATTTTGCTCGTTTAGAAAAAATAACTAAATTACTGCCCGGCTTCCCGCTGGTTTTGCATGGTGCATCCACAGTTATCCCTTCCTTTGTTGAAGAATGCAACAAATACGGCGGTCAACTTGACGGTGCTCAAGGCGTTCCCGAAGACATGCTACTTAAAGCAGGAACCTTCGGAGTTTGCAAAATCAATATCGATACGGATTTACGTTTAGCTATGACGGCCTCCATTCGCAAGCATCTGGCTACTAACCCCGCTGACTTTGACCCACGTCAGTATTTAAAACCCGCCCGAGAAGCCATCAAACAAATGGTGGCCCACAAAATGCGCGATGTTCTCAATAGCTCCAACAGACTTTAATTATGACCGGAACCACCACAGAAAAATTCTGTGGTGGTTCTTTTTTAAAACTAACTTTTCTCCTCTCCAGATAAAAATAAACACCGGTTGCCAATAACTCAACCGGTGTTTATTTTTGTTCATTAACTAATGCCTTCAGCTTTTTTTATATTGTCGCGTATATCTTCACAGCATTTATGGAAGGCTACTTTTTCTTCGTCATTCAACGGCAGTTCAATAACTTGTTCAACACCATTTTTGCCGATGATACAAGGAACGCCTACAAAAAGGTCCTTCTCATCATATTCACCGGTAAGCATAGCGCTAGCTGGCATAATTTTTTTTTCATCATGGAACACGGCTCTGACACAGCGCGCCAAAGTAGAGCAAATACCATATTCAGTGCAACCTTTGCCTACATAGGTAATCCAACCACCGCCAATGGCTTTTTCCTGAATATCTGCTTTGTCAAAACGGAAGCATTCATTTTGTTTTTCGAGCACCGACAGCGGTACGCCACCAAAATTAACAGAAGACCAGGCCGTTATTTGTGATTTACCGTGTTCACCGATCATATATGCAGAAATAGATTGATGATCTAAACCTGTTTGCAATGAAAGCTGAGCAACTAATCTTGAAGTATCAAGACCTGTCCCGGTACCAAATACATGACCTTTAGGCAAACCGCTCATTTTAGCAATCAGGTCAGTTACAACATCGCAGGGATTTGTAATATTAATAATAATACCTTTAAAACCGCTCTTCATAACTTTCCCAATATATTTTTTTACTTGGGAAACAGTAAAATTCATCTCCGCATTGCGATCAAGACTAGTCAGTAAACCTATATTTCCAGCAGCATTAACAATAATATCGCAATCTCCCAAATCTTCATAGGAGGCAATCTTAATCTTTACATGATGCGGCATATACATGACGGCATCACGCAAATCTTGACATTCACTAATAACTTTTTTTTCATTAACATCAACTAATAACAGTTCATCTACATAACCCTGAATTGCCAAACTATACGCACAATGCGCCCCTACGTGTCCAATCCCAATAATGCCTACTTTTCTAATTTTTAAACTCATAAAACTAACTTCTGCTGCCTATTTATGATTTAGAATGCAACGCCGCAACAGAATTCCACCTCCAATATTTTAGCGCCGCATAATTTTTATTAATCGTTGAATACCGGCACAGTATTTACACCATGCGGCATAATATTAACAGTATAATCCTTTTCTTTACCCTGCTCACGCAGTTTTTCTTGTGCAAGTTTCCATGCTTCTGCTAAAGTTGCCACCGGTAGCTGCCCTGTTTTTCGCACTACAGCAAAATTTTCCGGGCGCGTAACCATAATCACAGTAAATTGCAGAGACATACAGTACATATAAAAAGCGACGTAAAACGGAATCGTAAAACCCGCGCGCAATTCTTTTTCCATAGTCAATGCATCACTGAATCGAAAGCAGTCAAAAAAAGACGATGGCTCATAAATATCCGGGCAATCCAGCAAAGCGATAAAAACGCCTTTTTCTTTCATCGCCATCTGAGCCGGCGCATAGCACTTCATCCCCTGATATAGATTGATATCCATAGGGTAACCGCCGGAAGAAGCAATAACGACATCAGCTTTCGCCTTGGTCTCAACACCCTGTAGCTGCATTACCTTCTGAGTTCCGGCATACCACGCGTCATACCAGTGTCCGGCTACGATACTAACAAAATCGCCCTCTGCATCCATTACAGAATTAACTAAAAAGCAAGGATTGAGGAAAGAACAGACTTCACACATGTCTTCACTGACACGGTTGCCTTCAATTTTTGTCAAATAAGTTTCTTCATTAAGGCCGCCGCCAAAATCGTCCGTAAGAGCCAATAAATGGTTATGTTTAATTGTCTCCGCTCCGGCAATGCCAGGCATAATGCTTTTGCGTCCGCCTCCAAATCCTGCGAATAAATGCGTTGTAATGCCCCCAGTCAAAATAACCTTGTCGGCATCTACAGCTCTTTTATCAAGATAGACAGGTGTGCCTCTACTCGTAGTTCCCAAAAAAATGTTAGTAGTTTTATTGTAGGCGTCGTGGTCAAAAATATGCAGCCTTGAAAATAACTCGTCACCCAAAATCTGTCGTTTTTCTTCATCTGTATTATCCCGATGTGTTCCGGTGGCGATAATCACAAAAATATTTTTGTCTGATACGCCGCTTCGGTTTAGTTCTTCCACAACTGCTGGCAAATAATCTTTGGTTCTAGACCATGTTCTCGTAACATCACTTACAATCAACGCTACTTTATCGTCCGCTTTGACTATTTCTGCAAGAGAAGATGTACCAATCGGCTTCCGCACAGCATCCAAAACAGCCTGTCTAATATCAGTAATTTTAGGTGCGCTGTCGCCGTCAATTACCTGTAAAACTCGTTCTTCAGGAAGCTCAATGCTTTCCGTCCGCACTCCAATACTTAACTCATATTTTTTAAGTGTCATCCATCCTCCCCCTTAAAAGCTACTATTCTTCTAAAATAGGCATTGTCGCCGAGGCGTGTCCCATAATAGTAATTTTATAATCCGTTCTTCCCTGTTTGGCCAGTTCCGTCTGCGCTAATTGCCATGCCTCTTCCAAACTTGCTACAGGGATATGTCCCGTTTGCTTAACAAATTCAAAATTTTCCGGTTTTGTTACAAGATAAGTTGTCAATGAATTTACAATACAGCGAGTTTTAAAAGCTACAAAAGCCGGAATAGAAAAATTAGCACGCACATCTTTTTCAAATTGTAATATATCAGACTTTGAAAACCAGTCAGTAAAAATAGCAGGTTCTTTGATGTCAGGGCATTCCAGTGTTAAAATCATGATACCGCCTTTTTTGACAGCAAAAACAGCGTTCATATGAGCTTTACAGCTTTGATACAAATTCATATCCTTCGGACTGCCGCCGGCAGAAGCAAAAACGACATCAGCCTGCGTTTTTATAGGAACACCAGCCATAGCAACGAGATCCCTGCAACCTTTTTCCCAAGCCTTATACCAGTGACCTGCCACGACTTCATGCAACTGACCTTCCGGAGTAAATACCATATTAATCAAAAAGTCCGGATTCACTTTTTCTGTCACTTCCACCATATCTTCGTGCAAAGGATTACCTTCCAATAAACCCGTCTCACATAAAATATTACAACCGTCGCCAACCTGCGGAGACAAAGCAATAGCATGGTTATGCATAATTGTCGCATGTCCGGAAACCCCCGGCATTACTGCTTTGCGTCCACCCCCGAAACCAGCCATGGGATGCAGAGAAACAGCACCGGTAATAATTACTTTATCGGCATTAGCCACATAAGAATCAATCAAAATAGGTGTACCAAAGCTTGTAACACCCAAATCAACTAATTCCGCTTCATTGCGACAATCATGCTGATGAATTTTGATACGTCGAACTATTTCTTCTCCGCAAACAGCAATGTCTTCTGCCTTGGTGTGTGCACGATGTGTGCCGGTTGCGACAATAATAGTGATGTCTTCATCAGGAACGCCCGCTGCATTGATCTCATTGATAACTACAGGTAAAAATTCCGCTGTTCTTACCAAGCGGGTAACATCACTGACGATAACAGCTACTTTATCTCCTTTTTCAACAATCTGCTGTAATGGCTTGCTTGCAATTGGGGCACGAACAGCAGCCAATGTTGCTATGGCTATGTTCTCCTGCACCGTAGCCTTATTGCCATGTATATCATAAATAATTTTTTCTTCCGGTAAAGTAACTTCTTGTAAACCATTGCCATAAGGGAGTTGATATTTTTTCATTAAAATGCTCCTTACCTTCCATAAT
>CAYVGQ010000016.1:0-12588 GCA_964450295.1 uncultured Phascolarctobacterium sp.
CTATTATTCAGGTTCTAATAAGAGCATGAAAAGGGGTGTCAATAATGGTGAAATCGAGTATATAGATCAGCATCTCAGTCATTTTGGCCAGCAGGTTGATTATGGCTTTTTTGGCGATGTAGACGTAGCCATTGTAGAGGCTACCGCAATTACTGAAGCTGGCAATATCATTTTAGGACCGGGTGTAGGCAATTGCCCGATTTTTGTCAAACATGCTAAAAAAATCATTGTAGAAGTAAACACTTCTATTCCTTTGGATTTGGAAGGCATGCACGATATTTATATTCCGGAGATGCCGCCTAGCAGGGGCGCAATACCCATTTACCATGTGGGTGACCGTATTGGCAAGCCCTATGTAGAATGCGGTATCGATCGTATCGATTGCATCGTCGAATCTGATATTTTGGATCATGTACGCGATCTTACCAGTCCGGATGCGGCTAGCGTCAAAATTGCTGAAAACTTGGTAGAGTTTTTAGAGTTTGAGCAGAAGCATGGAAGATTACCGAAAAAAATGTTGCCTTTACAGTCCGGCGTCGGCAGCATTGCGAATGCGGTTTTGCTGGGTTTGGCTAAATCTAAGTTTGAAAATTTGGAAATGTATTCAGAAATTTTGCAGGATGCAGTTCTGCGTCTTATAAAAATTGGAAAAATTTCCAAGGCTTCGGGCTGCGCATTCACGCCATCTCCTGTAGTCTGGGAGATGTTCAAAAAAGATCCCGACCTATATCGTAAGAGCATTGTCCTTAGGCCTTTGGATATCAGTAATCATCCGGAAGTTATTCGACGTTTGGGTGTTATTGCGATGAACACCCCTTTGGAATTTGATATCTACGGTCAGGCGAACTCAACACATGTAATGGGCTGCACAATGATGAACGGCATCGGTGGCAGCGGCGACTATATGCGAAATGGCTTTTTAACAATTTTTTCGACACCGTCCACTGCAAAGAATGGTTCAATTTCCAGCGTGGTGCCGATGGTAACCCATGCTGACCATACTGAACACGATACTATGGTCTTTATTACTGAGCAGGGAATAGCCGATATTCGCGGACTGAGTCCCAGCAAACGCGCTAAAGCGATTATCAACAATTGTGCGCATCCTGATTTTCGCCCGCAGCTTTTAGAATATCTGAGGTTTGCACAACAAAAAAACGCCCATATGCCAATTGATTTGGCACATTGTTTTGATATGCAAAAAAAATTTTATGAAACTAACAGTATGTTGTAACTGAATGTGTTGCGTAAAAATTAGTAGCGAGAAAGGGGTCAGTAAAATGACTAATTATGAAGAAATCAAACAAGGGCTGGCAGAATATGAGGCGAAGGTTGTCAAAGCGAACGCTAAATTTCCGGAAAGAAAAAAATTTAAAGAAAAACAAGTTTATACACCACTTGATTTAGAAGGCTTTGATTATCAGGCTAAAAGCGGCTTCCCCGGGCTGTATCCGTTTACACGCGGCGTTCAGCCGACGATGTATCGCGGACGCTTGTGGACGATGCGCGCTTATGCAGGCTTTGCTACGGCGGAAGAAACTAATGCCCGTTATAAATATTTGCTGCAAGCAGGACAAACCGGTCTTTCGGTAGCAATGGATTTGCCGACACAGATTGGACTTGACTCTGATGCCGAGCTTTCTCATGGTGAAGTTGGTAAAGTAGGTGTAGCGATCGATTCACTGGCTGATATGGAGAAACTGTTTGAAGGTATTCCGCTGGATAAAGTTAGTACCTCGATGACAATCAACGGACCGGCAGCAGTACTTTTAGCGATGTATGTAGCCGTTGCCGAACAGCAGGGCGTTAAACCGGAACAACTGAAAGGAACGATTCAAAACGATATTTTGAAAGAATATATTGCTCGCGGCACCTATATTTTCCCTCCGCGTCCTTCAATGCGCCTGATTACCGATACCTTCGAATATTGCTCTAAGAGTATTCCAAAATGGAATACCATCAGCGTAGGCGCTTATCATATTCGTGAAGCCGGCGCTTCCTGTGTTCAAGAAATTGCATTTGCTTTTTCCAATGCAATGGCATATATTGATGCAGCCATAAAATCCGGACAAAAAGTTGACGATTTTGCACCCGGTATTTCTTGGATCTTCACCGCAGGCTTAAATATGTTTGAAGAAATTGCCAAGTTCCGTGCAGCTCGCCGCTTATGGGCACGCATTATGAAGGAACGTTACGGAGCTACTGTTCCCAAAGCCCAAATGCTACGCGTGCATGTACATACAGCAGGCAGCGTATTGACGGCTCAGCAACCGCTCAATAACGTAGTTCGCATTACTTGGCAGGCTTTGTCAGCAGTTTTAGGGGGCATTCAGTCCATGGCTTGCTGCGCATATGATGAAGCTATTGCGTTGCCCACAGAAGATTCAGCCACTCTGGCACTGCGCACACAGCAGATGCTGGCATATGAAAGCGGCATCACGGATACAATCGACCCGATTGCAGGCTCTTATTATGTAGAAGCATTGACAGATAAAATGGAAGCGGCGGCCTATGAATATATTCAGAAAATAGACGTGATGGGCGGCGCTGTGGCAGCTATTGAACAAGGCTATATGCAGGGCGAGATGGCGGCTCATGCTTATGAGTATCAGCGCGATATCGAACAAGGCCATACCGTCGTTGTTGGCGTTAATAAATTTACTGATAATAAACAACTGGCGGAGCAGGATGTCCTGACTGCCGATCTCAGTGTGGCGGAGCGTCAAACAGCAAAAGTTGATAAAATGAAAGCCGGCCGTAATCAAAAGGCTGTCGATGCAGCGTTAGCCGCATTAAAACAAGCCTGCTACAGTGACACAAACCTGATGCCGTATCTAATTGACGCAGTTAAGACTTATGCCACTTTAGGTGAAATCTGCGGCGTAATGAAAGAAGTATTTGGCGAATATAAATCAGACGCTATGTTCTGATTAAGGCAGGGCTTTGAGTGTAAGAACGGAGTTGATTTTTATGACGACGAAGCTTTTAGCCGATTTTGTAGCTGATTTAAAGTATGATGATTTAAAACCGACAACAGTTCGCATTACTAAACAATGTATTTTAGACTGGCTGGGAGTATGTATTCGCGGCTCTCAGGAAAAACCTATTAAAATTATCCGGGAACTATTACTGGCGGGAGGAGGGAGGCCTCAGGCCAGTGTTCTAGCAGGGACTACGACGCAGACAACGACTTTGAACGCCGCTTTCTGCAATGGCAGTGCATCCCACTCGCTTGATTTTGATGACCTGCATAATCCCTCTATTATTCACCTGGCTACGGTAGTCATCCCGCCGGTATTCGCTATCGCTGAGGCAGAACATAAAAGCGGCAAGGAAATGCTGGCGGCGGTGGTTGCCGGATACGAGGTGGGCGGGCGGGTAGGTGAAGCCGTCATTCCCGAATCGTATTTCTTCTGGCATACTACAGGTACGGCAGGTACTCTGGGCGCAGGTGCCGCGGCAGCGAGAATTTTAGGCCTTGATGCTGCGGACACCTTGCAGTGCTTGGGCAGTGCCGGTACGCAAGCTGCAGGTTTATGGGAATTTTTAAAAGAAGGCGCGATGAGTAAAACTCTCCACGCCGGTAAAAGTTCTTATGCCGGTGTGCTTTCAGCATATTTAGCCAAAGCCGGGTTTACCGGAGCCACCAAGATTCTGGAAGGCGAAAAAGGTTTCTGCCATGCAATGGTTGACAAACCGCATCTGGAAAAATTGACGGATGGACTAAAGAATGGTATATATAAGATTGATAATAATTCATTTAAACCTTATGCTTGCTGTAAACACTCACATGCCGCACTGTATGCAATGCAAGTGCTGCGCACCAAGCACAGCCTGAAGGCGGAGGATATTGAAAAAATAGAACTGTTAGTGAACGATATAACAGACTTTCTTATCAACAATCCGCACCCCGAGAATTCGTACGGCTGTAAGTTCAGTATTCAATACTGTGTTGCCGGAATGCTTAAATACGGGGATATGGGTGTCAGTCGCTTCCTGCCGGAAGTCATCGGCGACCTTGAAGTCCGCAATTTGATGGACAAGACAAGGGTTGTTCGTGATGCGGCGATTGAAGCCATACACGCTGCCGATGCCGCAAAATTAGCCTCCAAACTGATAATTCATTGCAAAGACGGACGAGTGCTGGAGATGCAAGTCGATTTCCCGAAAGGTGATCCGCCCAACCCCATGAGCTGGGAAGAAAGCACAGCTAAATTTATGGACCTAGCGGTACCGGTTTACGGGCAAGAGAAAGCCACCAGGCTCTGTAATCTTATCGACCATCTGGAAACAAGCGGTGATTTTGCCGTAGATTTGGCTGCATGCTTGGCATAAGGACATGAAGGAGGAAATTCAGTGATTGATTCTACAAGGATCAAAGCAAAGGTCAGTGAGATTTACTCGCATAATAATTTTATGAAAGAATGCGGTATTTACATCGTTGATATGTCCTGCGGCAGCGCTACTGTAGCGGTTAAAGTAGACCCGGTGCGCCATGCTAACCTTAATGGTATGGCACACGGCGGACTGGTTGCCACGCTGGCTGATAATGCTACAGGTATTGCCGGCGCTACAATCGGCAAAAGGGTAGTGACGTCGACTTTAGCTACCGATTTTATCAAAGGTGCGCCGGTAGGCACGACAATCAGCGCCACCTCGCAGATAACTTATGCTGACGACAGGCTGGTAAGTATCAAAATTGAAGTGCGTGATTTGGACAACGATACTTTGGTTGCAAAAGCAACTGCTGCGATGATCGTGGTAGATACCTTCCCGGAAATTCCTGAAAAATGGTAAGAAGGCAGTAAATTATAATGTAGAAAGCTTTGTTGGCGGAATAAATTTGCCTTGACCGGGCTATTTATAACCAGAATGAACAATGGGAGTGTAACAATTTGCCATAAGAAAAAGACGGCGCGAGCCGTCTTTTTTTATGTTTTTCAACAAAGAAGCAAGTTTCCCGTAAAAAAGAAGTGCTTAACTATTTTGTTAGGCACTTCTTTTAAAGTATCCCACCAAATATAGTGGCATAGATAAAAAATGACCCAACATCTAGTAAACTTGTGCTTTACAGGAACATGGTACTGTGCTATGATAATAATGTAATTTTTACGTACGGATAATCATTATCTTTTCGTTAAACATAAAAAATCAGGGAAGAAGGGGTCAGTTATGAAAGTAATCAAGCGTGATGGCAGTACCGTTGATTTTGATAGCAGTAAGATAGTTGTTGCTATTCAGAAGGCCAATGCGGCAGTTGAAATGGAAGATCGCATCGATGAGGAAAGTACCGAGGCAATTGCTCGTTATGTAGAAAGCAAAAATCGGAAACGACTTTTAGTGGAAGATATACAGGATATGGTAGAGCACCAGCTTATGGACGAGGGCAAGTTCAATCTGGCTAAAACCTATATTATTTACCGTTACACTCGCGCTTTGGTGCGGAAGGCCAACACGACTGATGAATCTATTTTGTCGCTGATCAGAAACAGCAATAAAGAAGTTATGGAAGAAAACTCTAATAAAAATGCCACTATGGCTTCTACTCAGCGTGATCTGATTGCCGGCGAGGTTTCTAAAGATTTGACCCGTCGCCTGATTTTACCCGAAAAAATTTCGAAAGCCCATGATGAAGGGGCAATTCATTTCCACGATGCTGATTATTTTGTGCAGCCTATTTTTAACTGCTGTTTGATCAATATCGGCGATATGTTGGATAATGGTACGGTAATGAATGGTAAACTTATCGAAAGCCCCAAAAGCTTTCAGGTTGCCTGTACCGTTATGACCCAGATTATTGCTTCCGTAGCCAGCAGCCAGTACGGCGGACAATCTGTTGATATTTGTCATTTAGGTAAATATCTGCGCCGCAGTTATGAAAAATTTAAACGGAATATTCAAAACGAGGTTGGTGACAGTGTTTCTGCGGAGGTTGTTGAGCGTTTAGCGCGTAGACGTTTGCAGGACGAACTGCGTAGTGGCGTGCAAACAATTCAGTATCAGATTAATACTTTGATGACTACTAACGGTCAGTCGCCTTTTGTAACTATTTTCTTAAACTTGCAGGCTGACGACGAATATTTGGAAGAAAACGCTATGATCGTAGAGGAAATTTTACGTCAGCGTTTGGAAGGTATTAAAAACGATAAGGGAGTTTATGTAACGCCGGCGTTTCCGAAGCTGGTTTATGTGCTGGACGAGCATAATTGCCTTAAAGGCGGTAAATACGACTACATTACTAAATTAGCTGTAAAATGCAGTTCTAAACGTTTGTATCCCGACTATATTTCGGCTAAAAAAATGCGCGAGAATTACGAAGGAAATGTTTTTGCTCCCATGGGTTGCCGTAGCTTTTTGGCACCCTGGCAAGATGAAGAGGGCAATTATAAATTTGAAGGTCGCTTCAACCAGGGTGTAGTTTCTCTTAATCTGCCTCAGATTGCAATTATGGCGCATGGTGACGAAGAACAATTCTGGCCGCTTTTGGACGAAAGGCTGAAACTGTGCTACGATGCTTTGATGTGTCGACATGAAGCATTGAAAGGTATTCGCAGTGATGTCAGCCCAGTGCATTGGCAGTACGGAGCGATTGCCCGTTTACCCAAGGGTGAAGTGATCGATAAGTATCTTGAAAAAGGTTATTCAACTATTTCTCTCGGTTATATCGGTTTGTATGAAATGACAAAACTAATGAAGGGTGTCAGTCATACTACGCCGGTGGGCGAAGAATTCTCGTTGCGTGTAATGAACTATATGCGCGCAGTCTGTGATAAATGGAAAAAGGATACCGGTTTAGGTTTTGCTTTATACGGTACGCCTGCTGAATCTTTGTGTTATCGTTTTGCCCGTATCGACAAAGAAAGATTTGGGACGATTGCAGATGTAACGGATAAGGGCTACTATACTAATTCTTATCATGTAGATGTGCGCGAGAATATGGACGCTTTTAATAAGTTTAATTTTGAGAGTAAATACCAACGCATTTCTTCGGGCGGTTCTATTTCCTATATTGAGATTCCTAATATGCGCCATAATTTGGAAGCAATGGAAGATGTTGTACGCTTTATTTATGACAATATTCAATATGCCGAATTTAATACTAAGTCGGATTATTGTCATGTATGCGGTTTTGATGGTGAAATTATCATCAACGATGATTTGGAATGGGAATGCCCGAACTGCGGAAATAAAAATCAAACTTTGATGAATGTTACCCGCCGTACCTGCGGTTATTTGGGTGAAAACTTTTGGAATGTTGGCAAGACAAAGGAAATTAAGTCCCGCGTCCTGCATCTGTAAGCGGGAGGGGCCAAGATGAATTACGCTACGATTAAGACCCACGATACAGCTAATGGACCCGGGGTGCGTGTTTCGTTGTTTGTCAGCGGTTGTACGCATCAGTGTAAGGGTTGTTTCAATCCGGAAGCATGGGATTTTAATTATGGGAAACCGTTTACTGAAGCAGAAGAGGATGCTATTCTCAAAAATCTGGAGCCTTGGTTTATACGCGGATTGTCACTTTTGGGCGGCGAACCTTTTGAACCGGAAAACCAAAAAGCACTGTTGCCATTGCTGCGCAAGGTGCGTGAGGTTTATCCCGAAAAAACAATTTGGTGTTATACCGGCTATGATTTTGAATGTGATCTTTTAACAGGTCGTTTGTGTGATTGGGAAATTACGCAGGAAATGCTTTCCTATATCGATGTTTTGGTTGATGGCGAGTTTAAAATTGATTTAAAAAATCCTAATCTGCGGTTTCGCGGCAGTGAAAATCAGCGTGTCATTGATGTGCAAAAATCCTTGCAAGGTGATGAAATAACGCGGTGGGATGAGAATTAAAATATCCCGAACTGAATTTTGGATGTAATTTGAAATATAAATTAAAACGGCTTCGCTTAAGCGAAGCCGTTTTTGCATTAATTTTTATCATCAAGTTGTTTGAGCATGGTGGGCATGTTTGAAGATTTATTTTCCAGCAGGGCGTCAATTCGCATGGTGATGAGAGGATGCTGACTGAGCCGTCTTGCTTTAATAAGCGATGCTCGTAGCGACGGGGTCAGGTGGTCTTGCCCCCACTCTTCCAGAAGGATTGAAGCGGCACCGCGCGGCCAGTCGTACATTGAGGTTAGTGCCGAGGTGACGATGGGTATTCCCGTGCCGGGGTGTGCTTCCAGATATTTTAGCGGTGTCAGCAAAGCTGTTTCGGACTGCGTATAAATATTGATATTTTGTTCAATAAAGAGCAAAACTTTTTGCGGGCGGTCATCATTTTCAAAACTTAGCAGATATAGAAAAAGTCGGCCTTCCAAGGGGTGTTGCTTAAGATAGTCAAAAAGTCTGTCCCAAATATCAATGTCCAGCTCAAAAGCAAATTCTGTAATAAGATTAATTTTTCACACTTGCTTATCAGTTCGTGGTTCTTATTGGCAGGTATCTCCGACCAGTCGTTCTCGGCAATGAGGTTTTTTAGCTCGCTAGAAAGGCGTATAATGCCGAGAAGTTCTGCGGGGCCGGTAGCATAATGTTCAGCGTGGCGCAGTACTTCTTCTATCATTCTCACAGTTTCAATGCCGCTGATGTCGATGTGAGCGGGATCGTCATTACCGATATGATAGTTGTTCAGCATTAATAAATATTTTTTAATAGTCAGCAGACAGCCATGGTAGGTTTTATAATCCAAATGTTCTTGGCTAAGATAGTGCATAATCCGACTTTTGCGTATTACGAACAGGCAGATCGGAGGGTATTCTATATCCATTTCGCAGCCATGTTGCAGAAGCCAAATTTCATCTTCTTCGCTTGAACATTCCAAATTGGATAAGGCAAAGAGTTTACCCCAGCCTTTGGTGCAGCGTGCTAATTCCCATAATTCCGGTTGAGGTTTGATGTTGTTGATGCGATAAGCAAAGCTGAGAAAAAATGTAAATTCTTCACAGCGACATAAATTTACCAGGTCATCCCATAAATTTTTTGAGTGTTCGTTGCGCAGTTTTTCTAGGCCAAAAACAGCAAGAAGGATAATTGCATATTTGACAAGTTCACGTTTATGAGAGGTATAAAGCCAGTCTTCTGCTAAAGTGAGCAATGCTTTAGGAAATTCTTCAGTTGAAAGCATGTCGACGAGTGGGTCGCAGATGCTTATGCATAAAACTTTGGGCAGTGCTTCTTCAATAACTGCTCTTGCCGCTAGAGTCGGGTCTGACGCATAGGCTAGTAGCATGGAGTAGACTGCTTCGGCTCCGGGTGCATTAGAGGGCATTTCGGCAGTATAAATGTATGCGTCATCGGTGCCAAGCGGACGTGGCAGTGAGGGCGAGGGGTCGTCTATCAGGGTTACATCGTTATAAAATCCGTTCTCATCTATATGTTGCATAATATAAGCAAAAATACTGGGGTCATTTTTTTCCATTATATTCAGTCCTTTTTGTTAAGTGTTCATATTATACCACATATGAGTGATTACGAAAGTAAAAAAAATGCCCTGCTTTTAAGCAGAGCATTTTTTTGATTATTAAAAGGTTACCGGATCTCCATAATAGGCGCAGGTAAGAACTTTTTTCATGTTTTCGGTATCAATTTCACGAGGATTAGAAGCAGTACAGGGATCGAGTACCGCATTAGCGGCAATCGCATCAGCATGTTGTTTAAACAAATCTTCGCTGACACCGTTGTCTTTATAGGTTTGAGCGATACCAAGCTGACGGTTCAGTTCTTTGATTGATGCAATTAAAGCATCGGTCAGTTGTTTATCGGTCTTGCCCGGTAAGCCAAGAATTCTTGCGACAGTAGCATATCTGTCGGCGCAGACTTTGGCGTTGTATTGAATAATGAACGGCAACAGAATAGCATTGCAACAGCCATGCGGGATGTTAAATACGGCACCGGTTTTGTGTGCCAGACTGTGGGCGATGCCCAAAAGTGCGTTAGAGAAAGCCATGCCGGCCAAGCATTGCGCAATATGCATCTTGCCGCGCGCTTCTTTATCGCCATAATAGCTGTCCAGCAGGTTGTCATAAATAGAGCTAATCGCTTTTAGTGCCAACGGATCAGAAAAATCACTGCGTGCAGAAGCAACATAAGCCTCAAGTGCATGAGTCAAAGCATCGACTCCGGTATGGGCTGTTAAAGTTTTAGGCATGGTAAGCGGTATATCTGTATCGAGAATCGCAATATCCGGTGTGATCTCAAAATCAGCCAACGGGTATTTGATGTTGGTTGCATAATCAGTAATGACCGAGAAAGCGGTTACTTCGGTAGCAGTGCCGCTTGTGGAAGGTATTGCTACGAAAATAGCTTTGTTTCTGAGTTTGGGGATATTGAAAGGTTTTTTTATTTCTTCAAAGGTTGCTTCGGGATGCTCATAAAAAATCCACATGGCTTTTGCTGCATCTATGGGTGAACCGCCGCCCATCGCTATGATAACGTCGGGAAGAAATTCACGCATTGCTGCGGCACCTTTAAAAACGGTCTCAATAGACGGATCCGGTTCTATGCCTTCAAAAAGTTTTGTCTCGATACCGATCTCATGCAGTACAGCTTCAACTTTTTGTAGAAAACCGCCTCGTTTCATAGAGCCGCCGCCGGTTAGGATTAGCGCTCTTTTGTAGCCTTTCAAATTTTTCAATTCGCTAATCGCACCGGCGCCATAATAAATATCGCGTGGTAAAGTAAAACGTGCCATAATTGTACACCTCCTAATAAAATTTGCCTTGATACTCTAATTATAACATTTTGTATAAATTCTACAAGCTTACTAGGAATCTAAAATTTTAAATAGTTTTAAACTTTATGATAATTTTGTGAGGCAAAAGTAGCAGGAAATAGAAAATTGATAAATTTTGCCCAAATGCTACTAAAATTATTCGAAAGAAAAGAGTTATTTTTAGGATGAAGCATTTGTGATTTCTTAGAGCTGTGATATGCGCCGCACCAAGCGTGATGTCCACTCTATGCACACTATCTTGCTTGACAATAAAGGTACTTAATGCTAAAATAAAAAAATAAACTTATATTAATAATTACCATAATGTATATATCCATAGATAATGTATAATCTTAAAAAGTAAATATACTAAAATCAGGTGCAGCAATGCTTAATAGATAAACAGGTTTAAATCCTGTGCTGTCCCGCAGCTGTAATGCAGAGCGAAGTCTTATAATGCCACTGGGAAACTGGGAAGGCAAGACTAGCGATGAAGCAGAGCCAGAAGAACTGCCTGATTTTTTATGCTGGGAACATTCTGCGAAAGACAGAATAGCGCATACAGGACGCTTTTCTGTTTTTATTTGCAGAGAAGCGTTTTAATTTTAAGGGCATAAGCTCTTAAATATAAATTTAGGGAAATGGGTGTGGTAAAAAATGAAGCTGAAAACGAAGGGAAAGATACTTGCCTCTGCTCTGACAAGTATGAGCATTTTATCGATGGGGGTATCTGCTTACGCCGAAGAAGTAACAGAGAGTTTCACGCTGGATCCAATGGTTATTACTGCGACCAGAACAGAAATGAGCGTCAAAGAAACGCCGTCATCTGTTGAGGTTATTAGTGAGAAAAAGTTGGAACAGACACAGGCCAAAACATTAAAAGATGCTTTAAAAACGGCTCTGGGTGTGAATGTTTTTAATGATTTCCAAGGACGCAGTAATGTGAGCATTCGTGGTAGTGAATCACGTCACGTACTTATTATGGTTGATGGCAAACGTTTGGGTGGAGAACTTTCTTATAACTCTGCTAATGCGTGGGATGTGGACCGTATACGTATGGAGGATGTAGAGCGAGTAGAGATCATCAGAGGTCCTGCAGGCGCTCTCTATGGCAGTGATGCGATGGGCGGCGTTATTAATGTTATTACTAAAACACCCGATAAAAATACCGGAAGCATCAATTATGAATATAACTGGTATGAAAATGGTAATGGCGCCGGCTATAAATCCAATTTATATCTTCAAGGCGCAGAGAAAAATATCTCTTATAAACTAAATGCAGGACTGAATAAAAACAGACCTTATATGGACCCTGCCGGCAGCGGCGACGAAATGAATTTTTATGGCAAAGAACAACCGATTTCTTTAAGTGTAGGATATAAGTTTGATAATGGTAATCAACTTTCGGCTGATTTTAGCAGAATAAAAGAGGATAATCAAAAAGGCAGTAGTTCGGTTACTAATATGGTGCCCGGTAGCGTTTGGCAAAATAAAAAGTCTACAATTTATAACGACAACAAACGTACCGATTATGCCTTGACTTATAAAGGTGAGGACGACAATCAAAACTGGATTATCAGAGCCTACCAATCCGTTTATGATAAACGTTATACCAGTCAGGATGTTACGCAAATGTTTATGGGAGGTAGACCAGGTGCTGTAACAGTAAAAGATCCCAAAATTGATACAGTAAAAAGAAATTTGAGTGTCATTGAGGGGCATGATTCCTGGCATTTGGGCGATAAGCATTATATGACTGCAGGTGTTGAGTGGCGCAGGGATAATAGTGAGGGAACCAGGCTCAAGAAAAAGGGGACAGCGATACCTGGAGGTAATTCCTATAATGCCTATGATGAGGCGTCTATAAATTATACTGCTGTGTATGC
>CAYVGQ010000017.1:0-12316 GCA_964450295.1 uncultured Phascolarctobacterium sp.
TTTGGCACACGTTCGCCTGTATAAAGTCCTGTAGTACCTTTGTCACCAGTTCTGGTATATACTGCTGCTTTCATTTTGCCACCATCCTTCCGGAAATAATTTTGTAATGTTTAATAAATTTCTTCGGTTTTGAAAAAATTTTTGATTTCACGTGCAGCAGATTCTTCGCCGTCGCTGCCATGGACGATATTTTCGCCAATCGTAAGCGCATAGTCTCCGCGAATGGAACCCGGAACGGAATCCAGTGGATTGGTAGCACCCATTTGGCCGCGAACTGCTTTAATTGCATTTTCACCGGAAATGACCATTGCGACTACAGGACCTGAAGTAATAAATTCAACTAATTCACCGAAGAAAGATTTTCCTTCATGTTCAGCATAATGATATTTGGCTTGTTCTTCGGTAATTTTCACTAATTTCAATGCCGAAACTTTAAGTCCACGACGTTCAAAACGAGCAATGATTTCACCAATCAGATTTTTTTTGACGCCATCGGGTTTTACGAGTACGAGTGTTTGTTGCATTGGAATCTCTCCTATTCTAGACTAATTAAATTTTATACTAAATCGCAAAGCGACTTTAGCCCTTTAAAAGTTGCTGATATTTTTTCTTGTCAAGCCTTTCGACCATTGCTGTTATCAGCTGTACAGCTCCTTCATAGTCATCCATATGAATAATTGATTGATGGCTGTGAATGTATCTTGTAGGAATACTAAAAGTCAAAGTTAACACGCCAGCGTCATGCAAATGTATACGACCGCCATCGGTAGCACCGCCTTCAGAGATGCTTATTTGAGTTGGAATCTTTAACTCTTCTGCTACTTCTTTAGCAAAATCACGAAGTGCAGTGTTGGGAATCATACCTGCATCGAAAATAGTAATTGCAATACCCTTACCAAGTTTCGCCGGAGCAATATCATCACTCACACCCGGAGTTCCGCCGGCAACGCAGGTATCAATAACAAAAGCAACATCCGGTCCCAGCAGATTTACGCTGGTCTGAGCACCGCGCAAGCCAACTTCTTCTTGTACAGTAGCTACGCCATATACGATGTTAGGATGTTTACTAGCGCTGATATTTTCCATAACATCAGCCATAACTGCGCAACCGATGCGATTATCCCAAGCTTTACCAAGAAGTGTTCGCCCATCGCCTATAACTGCGAATTCCGCATACGGAGTTACGGGACAGCCTTCAAAAACTCCCAATTTTCTGGCCATTTCTTCGTCTGCGGCGCCAATATCAATATACATGTCACGTTTAGAAACAACTTTAGTACGTTCTTCAGGTGTCAGAATATGCGGTGGTTTGCTACCGATAACACCGATAATATCGCCTTGGGAGGCGTGTACTGTTACACGCTGGCTAAGCATAACTTGTTCCCACCAGCCACCTAAACAGGTAAATTTCAAAAAGCCTTCTTTAGTGATATGTTTAACCATAAAACCAATTTCATCCATATGGCTAGCCAACATAATTTTAGGTATGTCTTTGCCTTTACCTTCGTTAGTAAATATTACACTGCCCAATTTATCATAAGATACCGCGGCTTTCCCCTGCAAATGCTTTTGCAATAAATTTTTTACTGATGTTTCAAATCCGGAAACGCCACAAGTTTCCGAAAGATCTTTAAGCCAATTCAATTTTTTATCCAATTATTTCGCACCTCCATTGCTACGCATTGCTTGAGCTTGTGCGCGCAAACGTGTTACACGGTCTGCAGTGCTGGGATGTGTACTGAAAAGCTGCTGCATATCTTTGGCGCTAAACGGGCAAATGATAAACATATGGGTAGCGCCCGGCATCGTTCTTTTTTTTGCATAAGACTCTATTTTAAGTAAAGCATCTGCTAAGGCATCAGGCTTACCACTTAACGCGCCACCAGATTCATCCGCCATATATTCGCGTGAACGAGAGACAGCCATTTGAATGATGCCCGCAGCCAAAGGCGCAAGAATCATCATCACCAGTCCAACAATTGCACTACTACTGTTACGGTCATCACGGCTACCGCCGCCAAAGAACATTCCCCAATGTGATAAAGTGGTAATAATACCGGCCATAGATGCCGCTATTGTACCGATTAAAATATCGCCATGTTTAACATGGCTCAATTCATGTGCTAAAACTCCCTCAACCTCATCTTTATCAAGAGCGTTTGCCAAAGCAGTGGTCACCGCAACTGCTGCATGTTCAGGATTACGACCGGTTGCAAAAGCATTTGGTACAGGACTGTCGATAATGTAAACTTTAGGCATAGGTAAATGAGCGCGTTCAGCTAAACATTGTACCATTTTGTATAGAGCAGGCGCACTTTTTTCATCAACTTGTTTGGCATTATATTGTGCTAAGACCAATTTATCGCTGTTCCAGTACGAAAATAGATTAGTGGCAAGAGAAACGATAAGCATTAACATCATACCGCGGGCACCGCCGAAATAATCTCCGACTAATACTAAAAGTACAGTAAGAGCCGTCATTAAAAAAGCTGTTCTCATACTTGTTTATTCCTCCTAAAACAAAGACTTTTTAAAATATTGTATAACTTATTTGGACTTTTTATAATATTATACCAACTACTAAATTATTTTTCAATTTTAGCTTTGATTGCCGTCAACATATTTTCGCTGTTTTCACGAACTTTTTTCTTTAAAATAGGGTTTAGTAATCCTGCAATCATAGGAATACCAAACTCAAAATCTACCAGTAGAGAAACTTCCGTACCGTCAGCAACCGGTAATAGTTTCCACTCACCTTCCATTCGCTTTAGATCTCCTTCAGTTTGGCAGTAAGTAATGCGCAAATCTTCGGGATAAAATGTATCACGTTCAGTCCAGACGATATTTCGCCCATCTACATTGGAAATCCAATGGGATAAAGTCGTATTTGTTCCTCGTTCTAAAATCTCTACACTAACAAGATCATGCATAAACGAAGGATAGGCCTCCATATTTTTGATAATGTCAAAAATCGACTGACTGGCACCCTTAATAATAATTTTAGTTTCTACACGAGGCATAATTAAAACTCCTTTTATAAATCTTCAATAACATCAGCAGTAGTGTGCACTGCTTCTCTAAAAATTGTCAGCAGTTGATCAATAACTTCTGTTGGCATAATCAGTGGCGGTTCAATACGAATTACTTTAGGATTATTAAGTGTATAAGCAATGATAACGTTTTTAGCAATCATCAGCGACATCAACATTCCGCCCGCGCCTTCTTTTGTCAGTTCCAATCCAATCATCATACCGCGTCCACGCACCTCTTTAATAACTGAAGGATACTCACGCTGAATTTCTTTTAATCCTTTTTGAAAATAATTGCCGGCATAGGCACCACGAGCTAAAACATCATTTTCTTCAATATACTTCAAAGTTGCAATAGCAGCGGCACAAGCCAGTTGATTGCCTCCAAAAGTGGATGTGTGCAGAAATGGCGCTTCGATCAATCCTGCCCAAGCCTCTGGGGTTGCAGTAATCGCTCCTATAGGCATTACACCTCCGCCCAAAGCTTTAGCTGTAGCCATAATATCAGGTTTAACCTGCTCATGATCAACTCCAAACCAGGTACCCGTACGTCCAATACCGGTTTGTACTTCATCAGCAATCATCAGTGTGCCATGCTTGTCACATAAAGATCTTACTGCATTTAGATAACCATCTGGAGGAATAATAATACCTCCCTCGCCTTGAATAGGTTCTAAAATTACGGCTGCCGTATCTTCATCAATGACTTCGGCAATAGCGTCGACATCACCATAATCCACATGTGTAAAATAATCCAGTAATGGCTTAAATGGATCACGGAATAAATCTCTGCCCGTAGCAGTTAAAGAACCAAAAGTTTTACCGTGAAAAGCATTTTTAGCAGCAATAAACTTTTTGCGTTTTGTTGCCAGACGTGCAACTTTCAAGCAACCTTCAACTGCTTCCGTACCACTATTTACAAAGAAACTATACTGCAAATCTCCTGGTGTAATTTCTGCCATTTTTTCTGCTAGGTCGGCAACAGGTCTGTTGAAAAGAACTTTACCGCTCATCGGCATTTTATGCAACTCTTTTTCTACGGCTGCAACAACAGCTGGGTTCCTGTGACCCAAAGCAAACATACCATAACCGCCGAGGCAATCAATAAATTTTTTGCCTTCACTGTCAGTTATCGTCCAACCTTCAGCATGGCCTTCAACACTAGCAAGTCCCATAAAGCGAAATAATCTTGCCTGCGAAGGATTAATATATTTTTCATATTTACTAATAGTTTCTTCAACGTACATTTCAAGCCTCCTGTTTATTTAAGTAAATCATTTACCGGTACCAATTGAATACCTGATTGACGGACCTCATCAATAACCTTGCTCCAGGCAGCGACTGTATGTGGCCGCGCATGGCAGATGGCAATGGCACTGCCGTTTCTGTCGGCTAGTTCTACGGCCTGCCATATTTTAGCAATGATATCACCTTCATCCGCACTGTTATCAAGGAAGATATTATTACGTGCCGTTGGTATACCCATGCTACGGGCCACTTGGTCACCTATCGACTTCGAATAAGTGCTACTGTCAACAAAAAAGAGCCCTTGCTTTTTAATAATTTTGAGTACTGCCTTCATTGTAGGTTCGTTGCTAGTAGCCTTCGACCCCTGATGATTATTCACTCCACTAATTCCCGGCAAACTGTTAACTGCTTTGCTAGTTAGATCTTGTACCTGTTCTGACGACATATCAGTCAAAACAGTACTTTTTCCTTCTGACATTGCCGTCCTGTCCATCGGTTCCATGGGTAAATGTAGCATTGCCGTTTGACCGTTGCCGGTGATGACATGTAGCGCATCACTACTGAAGTTCTTATATGGCAAAATAGCATAACTAAATGGTGCATTTAATTTTACGAGTTCTTTTACCGGTGTTAAATCATAGCCGCAGTCGTTGATATTTTTGAGCAGATTTCTGTTCAGCTTTTTTGGGGTTAACGTCTTTTTTAATATCTTTATCTTCTTTAGTAAGATTAAGATTATGATAAAAGTAAACTATATCAGTAGTAAAGTTTTTCTTACCGGTTCCGGCTTTAGCTGTAAGAGATATCTCCATACGCACAGCTTCCCAATTGTTATAAGTAGCTTCGCGCTGACTTACCACTACCATTTTATTACCGGTTATCTTTTTATTAAGCCACTCAGAGGCACCTTCCAAACTTGTGCTTGGAGGAACACCTATTGCCATTTGCCTTTTTGTCCAAAGTACTTCGTTGCCGGTTTCTTGCATCCGTTCATGTTGTTCTTCTAGTCCATTATCGCTCAGTTGCCAGTTATCTTTCCCTAGCAAAATTTCATCTACTGCCCTATGTGCTTCTTTAGATGCTTCTCTTAAGTCAATGGTCGAAGAACCAATAATACTCTTGTCCAGAAGATCTTTTTCACCGCCTCTGCTAGCGGCATAATATATTCCTCCTGCTACCGCAATCGCTAACAGCACTAAAATGAGTGTCAGCACAAAACCTCTGCCAGAAGTTTTTTTATTTGTCCTTCTCGCCATAATAGCCTCCTCTATGCTCTCGGATGCGCTTTTGCATAAATATCACGCAGACGTTTATTGGTAAGATGAGTATATATTTGCGTTGTCGAAATGTCAGCATGTCCCAAAAGTTCCTGTACAGAGCGCAAATCGGCACCATTATCAAGTAAGTGCGTAGCAAAAGAATGACGTAGCATATGCGGCGTAAGCTCCTTGTATAGCCCCGCTTTATGTCCGTACCCTTTAATAATCTGCCAAAATCTTTGTCGCGTCATTTCATTACCATACATACTTAAAAAGAGATTTTTAATATTTGGATTCTTTTCATGTAGCAATTTAGGCCTGACAACATTTAAATACTTAGTTAAAAATTCAACTGCTATGCTTCCTACCGGTATAAGGCGTTCTTTGGAGCCCTTACCAAAAGCAATAACATATTTCATTTGTATGTTAACCCCGGTAACAGGTAAGCTAATTAGTTCTGACACACGCATACCCGTTGCATAAAGTAACTCCAACATCGTCCTATCACGATAACCTTCGTCAGTTGACAGATCAGGTTGCTGCAAAAGCAATAGTACTTCTTCCTTATTAAGTACTTTAGGAAGCTTGATACCCTTGGTTCCAGCCTCTACCACTTCTGCAGGATCAATCTCCAAATATCCCTCTGCCGTCATAAAACGATAGAATGATTTAATTGCCGCAAGCTTTCTGGCAATGGTTGCCGGAGCAAGTCCTTGCTTTTTTAAGCTTGTCATATAAAGAATAACTTGTTCCCGTGAAGCAGAGGCCAAAGCATTGTTATCCAAAAAATTCATTGCTTCTTTAAAAAGTCGCAAATCACTTGCATATGCCAGCTTTGTATTTGCCGCTAAGCCAAGTTCAACTGTTAAATATTCAAAAAATAACTTTACTTTGTCTTCCATATATAACCTCAAAATAACCTCAAAAAAGAAAAACAACGCTCAAGCGCTGTTTTTCTTAAAAACATTATTGTTCGCGCTTCTCTGGCTGCATAATAGTAATGTTTGCCGCCGGCGAAATAGTCGATATGGCGTGTTTGTAAACGAGTTGTTGTTTCTCTTCGTTTTCAATGATAACCGTAAAATTATCAAAACCGCGGACCAACCCTCTTATCTGAAAACCGTTAATCAAATAGATAATCACACCCACGTTTTCTCTACGTACGTAATTCAAAAAACTGTCTTGTAAATTCATCGCTGGTTTTGATCCGCCATTGTTCATACTTTTCCCCTCCAAAATAGTTTCTATCTATTGTTATAATTTTACCGCAATTTAAACTTTTCTACAAGTATTTGCTGCATATCAACAATAATCTTTTCATAGTCGGGATTTTTTCTTAGATCAAACCATTTTATATAGGGCATTTGACGATACCATGTAAACTGACGCTTAGCAAAATTTCTTGTTGCCTGCTTCAATTTTTCTACGGCAGTAATTTTATTCATTTCTCCCTGTAAATACCATATAATCTGACGATAGCCAATACTGCGCATTGAAAGTGCACTTGGCGATATTCCTTCAGCAAGCAGTGCTTGCGTTTCTTCAACAAGTCCTGCGTCCAACATACTATCTACGCGGTTATTGATTCTTTCGTAAAGAACAGAGCGTTCCATCCGTAGTCCAAAGACTACAGCATCATAAGGCGATTCTTCTGCCTTATTATTTGCTATAACCTCCCCGCTTTGCGCTGCTTCAATTGCTCTGATCACTCGTCTAACATCATTACTGTGTAAACGTGCTGCAGCCTGAGGATCCAGCTTCCTCAATTCGGCATGCAAAAATTCGTTACCGTATTTTAGAGCATTTTCCTCCAGTTGGCGACGCAGTTCATTGCATTCTTCTACATTGTTGAATGTATAATTTTCAAGTAAGGCCTTGATATACAGTCCCGTCCCCCCGACAATAATGGGCAGTTTACCACGCCTATTAATATCAGCTACCAAATTTTCAGCCAGCGCCTTAAACTCGACAACACTAAACTCTGCTTCAGGCGGCAAAATATTTATCAAGTGATGTTTTACGGATGCAAGTTCCTCACTTGAAGGCTTTGCTGTTCCTATATTCATTTTTTTATATACCAGCATGGAATCTCCGGAAATTATTTCTCCATCTAAACGTTTAGCAAGCTCTATTCCACAATGACTTTTGCCAGTTGCCGTCGGTCCCAAAATAACGGCTACTTTTGGTTTCATGCCGTTACCTCCTTCGAATGCCATATTTTATGCGGCTATAACGGCCTCCTTTAATTTCTGTACAGCCCAAAGTTTGCAGAATTTTTCTGCTACGTTCCTTAATAACGATAAATGGCGCAACTCTCAACGCTTCATTCACTGTTGCCAAGGTTAAAGACTGTTCAACGGCTAATGGCCGTAATGGTTGCATATTAGAAGAACCGTCAACCGGATGTTTAAACATAGGGTCAAAATAAATAACATCAAAGCAATCATTTGGCAAACTTTTTAAATAGACATCAGCATCACTACAAATAGTTTTTATTCTCCGCATAGCGTCATTCAAATCAACATCATTTGTACAGTAAGTTTTTAAGCCCTTGCTCACTACGAAATGCAGCAAAGGGGAAGCCTCCACCGCACAAATTAAACCGTTTTTGCCTATCAAAAAACTGGCTACTATGGCATCACTTGCAAGCCCCATTGTACAATCAAGAACTTTCATGCCTGTTTTCAATCCTAGTGTTGATGCAAAATGATCGGTTTTTCCCCCCTTTAACCTTTGCACACGTAGTACTGCCATGCCGGGATGAAAAAAGAAAGTACCCTCGGATGTAAAAACATGAGGACCATTGTTAGTCGCTATTAAAAGCGCATCTAATTGCTTCTGCGTGCATAAAAATTGCAAGGAGCCTTTACTGGTGCGTTCTAGATATTTCACTCCAAACTTTTTGGCCCAAGCTATAGCTGTAATTTCTAAACCGTTATTTTTACTTCTTCCAACTGTTACAGCAAAATTAATTTTTCTCTGCATTTTAAGTTCGCTTAAACATCTTATAAAGATCAGCTGAATTGATTTCAATCATACATGGTCTTCCGTGTGGACAGGTAAATGGATGCTCAGTATTACAAAGATCAATAATCAATTGACGCATCTGGCGCATATTCAAAACCTCACCTGCTTTAATTGCAGCCTTACAGGCGGTCATATGCAAAATATTCTGTCGCAGGTCACTAGCGTTAATATTGCGCAACTCGCTCAGCATCTGTGTAATCTCGCGTACAAAATCTTCCGCATCATCGGCTTTGATATCAGAAGGCAAACTGGATACGCGTAACATTGTTTCACCGGCAGGTTCAATGTCGACACCCAAACGCAAAAATTCTTCACGTTGCTCTTCAATCGCAGTAACATCATGAGCCGCAACATCAATATATAAAGGTATTAGCATTTGTTGCGCGGGAATATCATTGTGTGCTGCAACAAGCTTATCGTATAATATTCTTTCATGCGCCGCATGCTGATCAATTAAAAACAGAGAATCCTCCGATTGCGCGACAATAAAAGTCCTATCGACCTGCCCCAATGGCCAAATTGTATCTACGCCGCTATTCGTATCTGTAAAATCAATAATATTTTCTGCAATACTATCTTGTTTATCCAAAATATCACGCGTTTCACTAATTGTATAAACAGGTTCTATCTTGGAGAGATGATACGCATACTCAGGCTCTTTCCAAACACTTTTCTGCTGTGCTTTATAGTCATATTGCTGTTCAGTTTTGATGCGAGGAGCATTATTGTCAGTTTCTAAAGCAACTTGCGCTAACGTTTCAGGAGCCACAGTTCTGCCATCTGATGTTAGATAATTTTCTTCTAATACAGCTTCTTTGGTATCTATAATATCTTCAACCGAATTAAATGCCTGTAACTCAGAGTCATCAAGAAGTTTAAGATTCAGTGGTTTTGCGCTCATTGGACGTGTTAACGCATCGGTTAGTGCTTTATACATGGCTTTATAAACAGTACTGTCGTCACTAAATTTTATTTCACTTTTCTGCGGATGCACGTTAACATCAATACTTGTCGTATCAACATCGACATTCAAAACTGCAAATGGAAAGCCACTCTTAGGAATCTGAGACTGATAAGCATGGTCAATCGCTTTCGCGATCATTCTGTTAGTAATAATACGTCTATTTACCAGTATGGTCTGCCATTGTCTCGTTCCCTTCAACAAAGTAGGTTTACCAACAAAGCCTCTTACTTTGACCTCTGCATTGGCAAAATCAACAGGCAAAAGCTCATTGCTGACTTTTTGGCCATATAAGGCTTTGATAGTATCAATTTCATTGCCATTGCCGGGTGTACTCAAAACTTCTTTGTCATTATTTACTAACTTAAATCTTACGTCCGGGCGCGATAATGCCAATTTAGTAATCATTTCACTGATGTAACGTCCTTCAGTTTGTACTGTTTTTAAAAATTTACGCCGTGCCGGTACGTTAAAAAACAAATTTTCTATGACGATCGTTGTGCCGGTATGCCCACCTGTAGCAATACACTCTGTTTCATTGCCACCTTCTACTTTAATCGACGTTGCAAATTCTTCAGTAGCAAGGCGTGTCAATAATTGAAATTGGCTTACAGAGGCTATACTGGGTAAAGCTTCACCGCGAAAACCAAGCGTCTGCAAATGCAAAAGATCATCCGCCAGCCTTATTTTGCTTGTTGCATGGCGCAAAATTGCTAGTTTGGCATTTTCTGCCGACATCCCGCTCCCATTATCCACAACTCTTATATATTCTATACCACCGCCAAAAATAGTTATCTCAATATTATCCGCTCCTGCGTCCAAAGAATTTTCTACAAGCTCTTTAACCACTGAAGCCGGTTTCTCAACTACCTCACCGGCAGCAATTTGATTAGAAGTATTTTTATCTAACAACTGTACTCTTAATTCGTTCATAGTTCACCGCCTTCCCTTTTTGCTTCATCCTGCAATTTAAATAAAGCATTCATTGCTTCAATCGGTGTCATAGACATAATATCCATTTGCAAAAGCCTTTGCTGTAAACTGCTGGCAAACAACGACCCCATAGTAGCTGATTTCTCTTCAACTTTTGGTATAATAGACCTTGTGCAGATCTTTTCGCAGTTATCATATTCCTGCAGAATATCTTGCGCTCTGTCAATGACATTTTTGGGCAATCCTGCCAAACGTGCAACATGCACACCATAGCTACGATCAGTACCACCGGGAACAATTCTGCGCAAAAAAACTATATCATTACCGCGTTCTTTAACTGCGACAGAATAATTTTTGACTCCTTTCATAATATCTTCCAATTCAATTAACTGGTGATAGTGTGTTGCAAATAAAGTTTTAGCCTTGATTTTTTCATGAATAAATTCCATAACAGCTCGTGCGATACTCATGCCGTCAAAAGTACTTGTGCCACGCCCAACTTCATCTAAAATAATTAAACTGTTTTTGGTAGCATAGTGCAGTATATGTGCTACCTCATTCATTTCTACCATAAAAGTGCTTTGCCCCGTTGCAAGATCATCGCTAGCCCCAACACGTGTAAAGATTTTATCCACAGGACAAATATTTGCCTGGCGAGCCGGAATAAAACTACCCATCTGTGTCATCAAAACCAAAAGAGCTACCTGACGCATATATGTCGATTTCCCTGCCATATTAGGGCCGGTAATAATTATCATGCGTTCGTCATTATTGTTTAGTGTTGTATTATTAGGCACAAAAATCTCGCGTTCCAACAAACGCTCTACAACAGGGTGCCTACCGTCATAAATTTTTATTTCACTGCGATTATTTAAATTTGGACAAACATAATTATATTTAAAAGCAACTTCTGCTAACGATACCAAAACATCAATTTTAGCTAACGCTCTTGCAGTTTCTTGCAGTTGCATTATTTGAGCCCTGATTTTTTCTCGTAGTTGCGTAAAAATATAATATTCCAGTTGTTCAATTTTTTCCTTCGCACTTAGTATTTTATTTTCAAAAGCTTTTAATTCCGGCACAATATATCGTTCTGCATTGACAAGGGTCTGTTTACGAACGAAATAATCTCGCACATTGACGCTTTGTCCTTTAGATACTTCAATATAATAGCCGAAAACTTTGTTATAACCTACTTTCAAAGTTTTAATGCCTGTTTCTTTTTTGATCTTAATTTCAAAATTCTGCATCCAGGTTTTATTATCACTGGCAATAGTATGAATTTCATCTAATTCAAGATCATACCCTCTACGAATCATTCCGCCTTCACGCACCGAGAAAGGAGGGTCCTCAACAATAGCAGCCGTCAGAATCGTAAATATTTCCTGATGCAAATGCACATTTTTACATAAATTCAACAACATCTTGCTTTTGTTAGTTGTCAATAAGCTTTTTATTGCCGGCAACACTGCTAAAGACGAGCGCAAAGAAACCAAATCTCTGGCGTTAGCACTACCAACCTCAATTCGAGAAACAATACGTTCCAAATCAAAGATCTCTTTTAACTTCTCTTGCATACTTTCTCGTAGCTTGAAATCGACAAGCAATTCATTAACAGCTTCTTGACGCAATTTGATCTGCGATAAATCTACAAGCGGGCATTCTATCCAATTGCGTAGTTTTCGGGCTCCCATAGAGGTAGCAGTGCAATCTAAAATATCTAATAAAGTACCGCGCTTTGATCCATCACGCATATTTTTTATAAGTTCAAGATTTCTTATAGCCGTAGCATCAAGATTCATGAACTGCTCTTTGGCAATACGAGACAAGCGATTAATATGCGACAAATCAGCCTTTAC
>CAYVGQ010000018.1:0-12203 GCA_964450295.1 uncultured Phascolarctobacterium sp.
CATAGACCAGTAGTAAATGATGGTTGGTATGAAGATTTCGGGAAAATCTTTCATGGCACAAATTACTTGTATGGCTCAAAAGTAAACGGATATTCAGTTGATGAGCTCAATAAAAAGGACAACAGCTTTGTCTTCTTCGCTTCTCTACAGGACTTGAGAGGGTCTGAAATTGTCGGAGGAAAGTTCGGCAAGAATGACTCTATATTTGAAACCATATGGGATTGTGTCATTGTAGATGAAGCTCATGAGGGAACAAAAACAACTCTTGGTGATGAAACGATAAAAGCTATTGTGAAGGAAGAGCTAAAGAAAACAAAAATGCTTGCTCTTTCAGGAACACCATTCAATATTCTAGACCAGTATGATGAAGATACGATTTATACTTGGGACTATATTATGGAACAGGAATGTAAATACGAATGGGACAAACTAAACTTTGGCGATTCAAACCCATATGAAGAACTGCCTGAACTTCGTATTTATACCTACGATCTCGGGGATTTATTACATAACAAAAGTTATATTACTTATGAAGATAAGGCATTCAATTTCCACGAGTTCTTCCGCACCTGGACAGGAGATTATAGGAACGATAATGAACAAATGCCAGAGACTGCTAAAATTGGAGACTTTGTTCATGAAAGAGATATTCTATCTTTTCTTAATTTGATGACAAAGACCAATCATAATAGTTGTTACCCATATTCCAAAGATGAATACAGAGAATTGTTCAAGCACTCTTTATGGATGGTTCCAGGCGTTAGAGAAGCCAAGGCATTGAAAGAGCTGATGTTGAAACACCCTGTGTTTGGAAGCGGGCAATTTGAAATAGTTAATGTTGCAGGAAGTAATGATGAAGAGTCTTCTGATGCTTTAAACAGTGTTCGAAAAGCAATTAGCAATGCCGAAAAAAATGATATTTATACCATTACGCTTTCTTGTGGAAAACTCACAACAGGTGTTACCGTCAAAGAATGGACAGCAGTATTTATGCTCTCGGGGTCTTTTTCAACCTCAGCAGCGAACTATTTGCAGACCATTTTCCGTGTGCAGTCACCTTGTAATAAAAATGGAAAAATAAAGACTACTGCTTATGTATTTGATTTTGCTCCAGACCGTACGCTAAAAATGGTATCCGAGGCTGTTTCTGTTTCTTCTAAGGCAGGAAAGACAACAGACGATGATAAATCAATTTTAGGAAAGTTCCTTAACTACTGTCCAGTTATATCCATTGAAGGATCTCGAATGCAAGAGTATAGGGCTGATAAACTCCTTCAACAATTAAAGAAAGCATACGCAGATAAGGCTGTACGCAATGGTTTTGATGATAGCAGTCTTTACAACGATAAATTATTGCAATTACAAGATGTAGACATTGCTAAATTTAATGGTCTCAAGGGCATTATCGGTAAATCTAAAGCAGCTCCTAAGTCAAATGACATTAATGTCAATGACCAAGGGTTAACCAAGGAAGAGTACGAAAAACAACAGGAACTTATCAAAAAGAAGAAAAACGATCTTACGGCGGAAGATAAGGCGTTACTTGAGGAACTCAAAAAGAAGAAAAAAGTGAGAAATGATGCCATCTCTATTTTGAGAGGTATTTCTATTCGTATGCCTTTGCTTATATATGGTGCAGATATCCCGTATGATGAAGAAATCACCCTTGATCGTTTTGTTGAAAAAGTGGATGCTTCGTCATGGGACGAATTCATGCCTACAGGTGTTACAAAAGAAAAATTCAACGAATTTAAGAAATACTATGATGAAGATGTATTCATTGCTGCAGGGCGAAAGATAAGAAATATTGCTCGTGAGGCGGATACGCTTTACCCTACTGAGCGTGTTAAGAAGATAGCTTCATTGTTTTCAAACTTCAAAAATCCCGATAAGGAAACAGTATTAACGCCTTGGCGTGTTGTAAATATGCATATGTCCGATTGCTTAGGTGGTTACGACTTTTTTGATGAGAGTCATGAAAAGTTGCTAGATGAACCTCGATTTATAAATCAAGGTCAAATTACAACAGAAACTTTTGCAAATACATCTGCTCAGATTTTAGAAATAAATTCTAAAACAGGACTGTATCCTTTGTATGTAGCATACAGCATTTTTAGAACAAGATGCAGTGAATACGAAGAAAAGGAACTTACTAGGGAAATACAAGGAAAATTATGGAACAGCACAATCCAAAACAACATTTTTATTATTTGTAAAACGCCGATGGCAAAACAAATAACGCAAAGAACACTTGTAGGATATTCAAAGCAAAAGGTTAATGCTCATTACTTCGATGACCTTGTTAATCAAATGAAGCACAAGCCACAGCAATTTATTGACCGAGTATTAAAGCCAAACTATTGGAAGAAAGAAGGTGTAAAACAAATGAAATTTGATGCTGTTGTGGGTAATCCTCCATATCAAGAATCAGGCGGATCTGGCGGAACGAGTGATTCCCCTGTTTATCAGTATTTTGTGGAAGCGGCTTTTAAAACTAACGCTTCGTATACATCCCTTATCATGCCATCAAGATGGTATGCAGGTGGTCGTGAAAATCTACTTGGTAATTTTAGAAAAAATATGCTCAACAATAGAAGTATTAAAAAACTTATTACTTATGATGATTCTCACGATGTATTTCCTGCGGTTGAAATCAAGGGTGGAATATGTATATATTTGACTGACGTTTCATATGATGGCGACTGTGAATACACGTTAATCGATAAAAATTCAAAAGATGTAAGTATGCGGAATTTGGGAGAGTTAGATGTACTAATTAAATATCCCACTCTATCCCTAATTGTAAAAAAAGTAATGACAATGAATGATGGTGCTCCAACGGTGGAGACGATTATATCTAACGACACACCATTTGGGATATCAACTAATCCCAAAGAAAGCAAAAAAAACCCCATTAAACTTTATGATACTGCGACATCTAGTCATAATACAAAGCTTTATTATATTGATAAGTCAAAACGAAAAATAGAATATATTGCAAAAGAAATAATATCTAAAAATGCTGACATGATAGAAGTGGAGAAGGTTTTTATTCCAAGTGGCTATGGTGCTGGAGAAAAATTCCCTCATCAGATACTTGGTGTTCCTGAATATGCTGGTTCCAATTCAGTTTGTTCTCAATCGTATATGTATGCAAGTTTTTCTATAGAAACAGAAGCTAAAAATTTTATTAAGTACCTATCGACTAAATTTTTTAGAGTCTTAGTACTTTCAATGAAAATTACACAATCTGCCCCAAATAAAGTTTATCGTTTTGTTCCCTTACAAGATTTTACATCAAACTCCGACATTGATTGGAGTAAATCTGTAGGGGAAATTGATAAACAGTTTTATAAAAAATATAAATTGTCCGAGGAAGAAATTGCCTTTATCGAAGAAAAGATTAAACCGATGGAGTAACAAGTCGTGATTAGCTACTATGGAAAAAGAGAAAGGAGAGAAAAATCTCTCCTTGGGTTACTTGATATCCATGGTTTTTCTTTATATCCCTATCAACACCCATACAATACCGGCAATGATTTTATTTATAAAGATAATTTTAAACAGAGTAAAGATGAATATGAAGAAGAACTAGGCGCTTATGACGAAGAAGATAATCGCCTTTTTAAAAATAACGAAAGCAACGGGCGTTTTCACTCTGATTGGTGCAGTATGATTTATCCACGTCTTGTTTTGGCACGCAATTTATTAAGCGACGACGGCGTTATATTCGTTATTAATGAGCAGAAAGCAACGACAATCATTCAACATATCACTTATGACAAGCTTGACTACGCTTATGATACCAACATATTTACGGAACCAACGATGAAAGGACAGCTTGGTATTAACGCTATTAAGGCTAACAAGCATCTATACGATCATATTCTCTATGATTCTTCTAATGAAAAAAGCTTTGCTGAGAAGATTGATATCGCATCCGAGGTCGCTGTTTATGTTAAGCTGCCGAAAGGGTTTTATATTAACACACCGGTTGGAAAGTACAATCCTGACTGGGCCATAGCTTTCCATGAGGATAAAGTTAAACATATTTATTTTGTAGCAGAAACCAAAGGCTCTATGTCAACGATGCAGCTGCGCAAGATAGAAGAAGCCAAGATTCATTGTGCACGGGAACACTTCAAGGCAATAAGCACTGGCTCGGTTGTATATGATGTAGTCGACAGCTATCAGTCATTGTTGAATAAGGTAATGAGGTGAAGCAATAGAAACTAATGCATGCACGGAACACATATGTGAAGGTTATCTATTTTGTAATAGTAGTAAAAAGGCAAAGGAAAAACCGTTCGCCGGGGAAGGTAGCGAACGGTTTCGGTAGGAAAGATATTTATGATGAACTTAATGGGAAGGGTGTAGTAAGTTCATAACTTACTGTATTGTTATCATACCATAGTTGCTTGACAGAAAAAGGGCAGAAGTTAAAACTATTTGTGAAATGTTTTTCGGTTTGCCGGCGCATTTTTCAGAAAATAGTTGAGGAATTGCTTGGTATATGCTATTTTAGTATATAGTAAAATAGATTACCAAGGAAAAGGTGACGCTGATGAAAAATTTATTGGGAAGTTTGCCGGTACGCCTGCTTTTAGGCGTGATTATAGGTATTGTTGTAGGTTTGTATGCTAATGAAGATTTGATGCAGGTGATAATGACCTTTAAGAACCTGCTGGGTTCGTTGATTATTTTCTGTGTACCGTTAATCATTATTGGCTTTATTGCGCCGTCGATAACGCGTCTGGGTCAGCACGCATCGACTATGCTAAGTGTTGCTATTACCTTGGCCTATGCTTCATCCGTGGGCGCTGCTTTGTTTGCCATGTTCTCTGGTTACGCTATCATTTCTCATCTAAACATAGTATCTTCGGTGGACGGTCTGAAAGATTTGCCTAAGTTGCTGTTTGATTTGAAGATTGCTCCGATCATGAGTGTTATGACTGCACTGGTCTTTTCGGTTTTAATCGGTGTAGCCGCAGCTTGGACTCAGGCTGCTGTAATCACTAAATTTTTGGAGGAATTCCAGAAAATCGTTCTTGCTATAGTTACGAAGATTGTTATACCTTTGCTACCACTGTTTATAGCTTGCACCTTCTGCACTCTGTCATATGAGGGGACAATCACTAAACAGCTTCCGGTATTTATTATAGTTGTTCTAATCGTTATGGTAGGACACTATCTCTGGCTGGGGCTACTTTACAGTCTTGCAGGTATCTATGCGGGAGCCAATCCCATGGAAGTGCTCAAACACTATTGGCCGGCGTATATTACTGCTATCGGTACTATGTCTTCAGCCGCCACATTAGCAGTGGCGCTCGAATGTGCCAGAAAGTCATCGGTGTTGCGAAAAGATCTGGTAAATTTTGGCATACCACTTTTTGCTAATATTCACCTGTGCGGCAGCGTTCTGACGGAAGTCTTTTTTGTAATGACCGTTTCGCAGATTTTGTATGGTACTTTGCCAACATTGGGAACGATGGTTCTTTTTTGTATTCTGCTGGGTATTTTTGCGATTGGCGCTCCAGGTGTACCTGGCGGTACTGTTATGGCGTCACTGGGACTTATTATTAGCGTATTGGGCTTTGACGCTACCGGCACAGCACTAATGCTGACAATTTTTGCCCTACAGGACAGCTTTGGTACGGCCTGCAATGTTACTACTGATGGCGCGCTGACTCTTATGCTTACCGGGTATGCTAAAAAGAATGGGATTAAAGAAGTAAATGAGGTTTCTGTTCTGTAGAATTAAATATTATTTAATAAACCACCTTATAGTTCGCTATTTGAAGGTGGTTTTACTATTTTTATTAATAAAATTTTTTATAGTTATTTTTCATACAATTAAAACATAAAAGTATTATAATAAATAATATATAAATTATTCTGGAGAGTGGTCTGATGTATTTTTTATTCGGAACTTATTTTTTATTTGGTACAGTAGTAGGAAGTTTTTTAAATGTTTGTATATATCGTTTGCCGCTCGGAAAATCAATTATTAGTCCACCATCAGCTTGCGTCAGCTGCGGTCATCGCTTAAATCCTTTAGATATGATACCGGTGCTTAGTTATATTTTTTTACATGGGCACTGTCGTTACTGCAGTGCTCCTTATAGCTCGCGATATATGTTTGTGGAATTGCTGACAGGAATTTTATTTGCGCTCTGTGGTTTATATTATTGGCCGGGGCTAAAAATATTATTGGTGTTTTTTTTTATAGCTTGTTTGATTATACAATCGTTTGTTGACTTTGATTACCAGATTTTATTGGATGAAATTTTGATACTGATGCTGCCGACAGGAGTGATCTATGCTTATTATACATTGCCGGATATGTGGGATTCTTTGTACGGAGCATTGTTTGCTGGCGGATTGATGTTATTGATTTTTTTACTTAGCCGCGGAGGCATGGGTGCCGGTGATGTAAAAATCAGTTTTGTACTTGGCGTTTGGCTGGGATTTAAGGCAAGCATAGTTTGTTTGTTTTTATCTTTTATTTTGGGAGGTTTTGTTGGGGTACTGCTTTTAGCTACAGGCCTTAAACGACGTAAAGACCCAATACCGTTTGGGCCATTTTTATGTATAAGTGCCTATATTTCACTTTTATTTTCTTCATATTTAATCTATTATTATTGGAATTTATTTGCCTGATATAATAAATTTAATTTTAGAAAATTGTTTTTATAATTAATTGAGGAGGCTTACATAATTGAATCTTCAAACCGTAATTAAAAAAATATTGCATACTAATCCTTCAGAAGTACTAGGAGTCGATATTGGTACAGGAAGTATAAAATTAGTACAAATAGAATTTGGTAACAAGCCTTTGGTCAGCGCATTTGCAGTAGCAGAGTTGCCTTTGGAACTTACCAATAATGGGTTTATAAACAATATCGATAGCATGATGTTGTTTATAAAAAAATTATTGGACAAGTATGATTTTCAAGCTAAACATGTAGTTTTTACCGTGGGAGGACGTAATGCCTTTGCATGTGAAATTTCTATGCCGGCAATGCCTGATGCAGAAATGAAAGAAGCGATAGCCTGGGATTCTTCTCGTTATGTACCATATGAAGTAGACAAGTATTATTTAGATGCAGCTAAAATTGGTGCATTGACGCCGGATGATTTCCAGTCGGTACTTTTGGTGGCTTCGCCTAAAGATGTCATAGATGCTTTACTGGCAATAAGTGATACAGTTGGCTGGAAACCGTTGGGGATAGACCTTGAAGTTTTGTCTGCTTGCAGAACTTTGCCTGAAACGCTAAAAAATTTTGTGTTGCTGGATATCGGGTGTTTTTGTTCGGTAGTGACTATATTTCAGAATTCCTTACCTGTTGCTCAGCGTAGTATTCCTCAGGGAGGGCAAATGCTTAGTGTTGCTATTGCTGGTGGGGCAGGTGTGGAGCTTGCTAGTGCAGAAAAAATAAAAACGGAAGAAGAAATTTTGTGTAGCGGTTTGCTAACAGACAAAAACAAATATGCTGATTTTTTTGATGAAATTAAAAATTTGGGACGAGAAGTACGACGTACCTGTGAATATTATATGGTCAATAAACCAAAGGCTAAATTTACACATCTTGTTTTGGTGGGGGGCGGCGCAAGTTTGCCAGGGTTAGCGGAATTTTTAAATAACGAGCTGGAAATGACGGTAATTGGAAATGATTTACGCAGAGTCGTAAATTTTTCGAATAAACTTGATCAAAGAGAACTAAAAAGACATCTGGGAATCTTGACAGTTGCTGTTGGCGCCGCTTTATACGGAGGGGAAACAGATGCTTAGAATCAATCTTTTGCCTGATTATAGAAACAACACAAAGCTTCCAACGTGGAAGTTATATCGAATTTTTGCATATATTTTTTTGAGCCTGTGTATCTTGCTTTGGGGTTATTATTTAGCACTGTTCAAATATAGCGAAAGCAAGCTGAATAAAGTCAACGAGGACATCACCTCGTTGCAGATTTGGCAAGAACGTTTCGATAAAGCGCAGATAGAAAATGCAAAAATAAATCAACGTAATGATATTATTCGTAATCTTGCTAAAAATCGTATTATTTGGAGTAATTCTCTGAAAGAATTTGGTAATGCCACACCGGACGGCTGCTGGCTAACTAGCATTAAACCGGGTAGAAAGCAAGAAATAATTTTAATAAATGGCAAAGCCCTAAAGATAGACGATGTAATAGAGTTTATAAACGTACTACAGAGATGGCCCGATGTTGCTGACGTCCAACTGCTAAAGGCTAGTGAAAATACCAGCGATGATGTCAAAACAACTGATTTTGCTTTGGAAGTTAAGAGAAGTGGGGTGAAAAAGTGAAATTGGAGCTATCTGTCGGAAGAATGTCCCGCAATAGTAAATATTTCTTGCTGCTACTGTGTTCCGTACTCTTATTTGCGTTGATGTTATTATATATCCTTCAGCCATTACGTAATGCGGTTCAGGAAAACAATCGGGAACTGACTAAGAGGCAACAACGCTTGGCAGCCTATCAAACTTTTGCTTTTCAGCATAAAGATTATGCCGATTTTACTAATAAACAGAAGGAGGAGTTACTGGCAGCAGAAAAAGCGTTACCAGACGCGATAATTGTGTCGGATTTGATACAGGAATATTCGAATCTTATGAGAGTTAGTGGAATTCAGTTTAAAAGTGTAGCGTCTCCAGATAGTTCTTTAAAAGAAGTCGACGGTGTTTATGCGATACCACTTAAATTTACAATTGGTGGTAATTATTATAAAATAGTAGACTTTTTAAAAAAGGTGGAAAACGGCGATCGTTTTACGATATTAAACCAGGTTAGTATCGTTGCTGATGAAAATGGAAAAAATGAAGGCGATTTGAAAATGAGCGCTGATTTCACCGCTTTTTCTTTAAAAAATTCTTTAAAGATATAGTCCAAATCTTTATAAGTAGTGGGATGCAAGTAATCTTCTTGCTATTATATATAGAGAAGTTGTATAATTAAAATATCTTTAATTATAATAAAAAGTATTATCACTCCATATTGCAAGGAGCAAAAAATGAATTGGAAAAATAAAAAAATTCGTATTGCAATTATCGCATCCATTCTTCTTTTGGCAATAATCTCTTATCGTATTTTTAGCAATATTCAGGCAAATACTGAGCGTGCAAATCGTGTTTTGCAAGGTCGGAATATCTCTGTTGCTACCGCATTTCCAAAGCGTGAAACAATTATGCCTATTATGCGTTTTGCGGGTAGTCTAGATCCTTTTTGGCGGGCCGATGTAGCAGCTAAAATCGACGGCAGAGTGAAATCTGTCTATGTTAATGAAGGTGATAGGGTCAGTGCAGGTACTTTGCTGGCGCAGTTAGAACAAACGGAACAGAATGCAAATTTATTGTCTGCTAAAGGTTCTTTGCTGGTTGCTAAGACTAATCTTGAGCAAGCCGAACGTGAATTGCAACGCTATCAAGCTTTGTATGCCAAGGGAGCAGTGTCAGAACAAATTGTAGATAATTATCGGTTTGCCCGTAACAATTATCGCGGTCAGCTTGAATCAGCACAAGGCGTATGGGAAAATATGCAGGATAAGTTGAGCGGAGCCTATGTCATAGCGCCGCAGGATGGAATTATTGCTAAACGCTACTATCAAGAAGGTTACTATGCTAAAGTAGGAACAGCGTTATTCAATGTTGCCGATATTTCGAAACTGACTGCAAAAATAAATATTCCTGAAGGGCAGATCTCTAATATCGCCGTAGGCGGTAATGCCGATCTTACTGTGCCTGCGTACCCAAATGAAACATTTAGAGGTGCTATTACACGTATTTCACCGGTGGCGGATCTGCCAGCACGTACGTTTTCGGCAGAAATAACAGTCGATAACGGAGCTGGCAAGTTGCGCGGAGCTGTTTATGCGAATGTTAGCATTACTGCCAAACCCAAGATAAATGCTTTGGTTATTCCTATGAATGCTATTGTTATGCGTGAAGATCAGCATACGGTTTTTGTGGTTGATGACGAAGGTGTTATCAGCCGTAAGGTTCTAACTATTGGTGCCGTTAGTGAAAACCTTGTAGAAATTTTAGATGGTTTAAGCGATACCGATCGTATCGTTATCGGCGGACAGAATAAATTGCGTGAAGGCAGTAAGATCAAGCTGGAAGGACAAGAGAGCAAATGATAGGTACTTTCATACGCAGACCTGTTTTTACGACGATGTTTGTGCTGTTGCTGGTAGTTTTCGGCATCCAGTCATACCCTAATTTAGGTGTTGACCTGTACCCGGACGTCGATCTGCCGCTTGTAAGTGTTAGTGTTACTTATACGGGGGCTTCTCCGGAAGAAATGGAAACACTGATTACGCGGCCCATAGAAGACCGCGTCAGTCAGGTCGCAGGGATCAAGACTTTGTCCTCCACTGTGCGCGAGGGTTATTCGCAAACAACGTTGGAATTTGAACTTGGCGTTGATCCTCGTGAAATGGCCAGTGAGGTGCGTGAGAAGGTTGCTTCGGTTCGTCGGCGGTTGCCGGACGATATTGACGAGCCGGTGGTACAGCGTTTTGATATTTCAGCACAGTCGATTGCGGCGTTTACCTTTGCCTCGAATTCGCGCAGTCGTGAAGAAACACGTAAAATTATTGAAGACATAGTTAAAGATGAATTGCAGCGCGTGGAAGGTGTATCAGAGGTATCCGTTGTTGGCGCCAGCTTGCGCAATTAAACTGATTGCAGACCCGGAAAAGCTGAACAGCTATAATATTTCTTTTCAAACGATCTTGGATAAGGTCAATAGCGAAAATATCAATACGCCGGGTGGCAAAGCACGTTATAACGATATGGAAATAACCGTCCGTACTTTAGGTAAATATAAAAATATCGACGATATAAAAAATATCGTTGTCGCCAATCAGGACGGCCGCCCGATCCAACTTTCTGACGTAGTAAAAGTTGTTGATACCTGGGAGGACGAGGAGACCTATTCCCGTTCCAATAAAGTGCCGAGTGTATTGGTTCTGGTACGCAAGCAGTCCAAGACCAATACAGTAGATGTTGTTGACGGCGTCAACGCAGCTATGGAGCAGATGCTGGCGAATGATATTCCTAAAGATATCAAGGTTGATGTAGTACGTGATCAATCATCCTATATCCGCGAAAACGTAGCCGATGTCTGGAATGCCATTTTGTTTGGCGGCTTTTTGGCGCTGTTGATAACCTATATGTTCCTGCGTGATTTTAGGGCAACGATTATCGGTGGCCTTTCGATACCGACTTCTGTTATAGCAACGTTCTTTTTGATGAAATCGATGGATTTTACCCTGAACAATATGTCTTTGATGGCATTGAGTTTGGCTGTCGGGATACTTATTGATGATGCTATAGTTTTAATAGAAAATATTTTCAGGCATATGGAAAAAGGCAAGTCGCCGATTCAGGCGGCGCAGGATGCAACAGAGGAGTTATCGCTGGCTATTTTGGCGACTTCGCTTTCCCTGATGGCTGTTTTTGTGCCTATCGGATCGATGGGCGAAGTTGTAGGGCAGTTTTTTAAACAGTTTGGCTTGACAGTGGCCTTTGCACTGGCCTTTTCTACAATGGCGGCTTATACCTTGACCCCGATGGTTTCGGCTTACTGGCTGAAGGATTATCGTGAAGAGCATGCTAAACCGTATAAACATCCGCGCCCTAAATTTGTACAGCTTTGTCTGGATAAATTTGAGGCCGGTTTTCAAGTTGTCTGCAGGATCTATGATGAACTGATGGTATTCTCATTTAAACATCCTTGGAAAATTGTGCTGATTTCGGTGGCTTCACTTATTTTTAATCTTTTTCTGATACCGTTTATCGGAACAGAATATCAGCCCACCTATGATTCCGGAGAATTTACTGTCAGCGTTAAGGCGCCTGCCGGTACAAGTATAGAGCGGATGAAAGAACTAACGATGCCGCTGGAGGAAGAGATTCTGCAGATGCCGGAGGTAAAGATCGCAGCGATGCGTCTTGGCGGGTCCCGCGTTCCTATCAACGAAGGGAATATTGATGTTAAATTAACTGACGTTTCTGAACGTAAGCTTGGTATGATAGAGATCATGGACGGCTTAAGACGTAAGTTTGGCGATGTAGAAGGGTTAAAGGTAGCCGTAGTCAGCAACCAAGGTGGCGGACGCGGTGACAGCAGACCTGTGCAGGTAGGCCTGCGCGGCAGTGATCTTGAGATTCTGACAG
>CAYVGQ010000019.1:0-3889 GCA_964450295.1 uncultured Phascolarctobacterium sp.
AGCCTGATATTCATTGATCATCCTCTACTTTCAAAAAACGGCATAACACGTTTTACAAATTCACTCTTAACGAAAATAATGATTCTGTCTCCGGCATATAATACCGTATTGCCGTTAGGGACCAGCGCTTCATTATCATGTACTACTGCACAAACCAAACAGGATTTAGGCAGTTTGATTTCTTTAAGGTTCTTACCGATAACCTCACAGTCCGCCGGTAAAATGATTTCCAAAGCTTCAGCTTGCGCTCCTTCCAACAAGGAAACGGAAACAATACCGCCTTTGCGCACAAAACGCAAAACTTCACCGGAACTCAGTAAGCGGGAAGAAAGTACGATATCTACGCCAACCTTCTCCATCAATTCTACATATTCATTACGGGCAACACGCACAATGGTTTTTTTCGCACCCAAATGTTTGGCTATCAAAGCCAATAATAAGTTCAGCTTATCATCTTCCGTAATACAAATAACAACATCCGCTTCGGCAACGCCTTCCTCTGTCAATAAATCAATATCCGTACCGTCACCACAGAGGACGATACCGTTTTCCAGTTTTTGCGCCATCAGCTGGCAACGGTCTTTATTCTTCTCAATAACTTTAACAAAAAGTCCCTGTTCTTCCAGCATCGGCGCCAAAAATCTACCCGTACGCCCGGCGCCTATGATCATGACCCGTTCTATTTTTTCATAAGTATTGACAAAATTTTCCTCAAACCCTTTAATTGCCTCCTGTTGACCGACAAAATATACATTATCCCCCGGCTCCAGCATATCTTCGCCATGTGGAATAATCATTTTATGTCTACGAAAAAGCATCGCAATCAAAATCTGTTTGGGAATTTCCAGATCCTTTAAAGGAACTCCTACATAGGGCGAAGCATCGTTCATGCGTGCTTCAAACATACGTACCTTGCCTTCTGCAAAATCATCTACATCTAATGCCGAAGGTGTCATCAAAATATGATTTATTTCCGCAGCAGTAATACGTTCAGGATTCAAAATCAGATCTATATTCATACCCTGATTGAGTAAATCTTTAGCCGTTAGAGCGTATTCCGTATTTCTAATTCTTGCTACGGTATGTTTTACGCCATAATTTTTGGCCATCATACAAGTAACCATATTCACTTCGTCACTATCAGTCGAAGCAATAAGCACATCAGCGTCCCTGATATCTGGATCATCCAAAGTATTCGGACTGCAGCCATTGCCTCCTATAGTCAGTACATCCAAAGAATTCTTTACTACTTCGCGACGTTTTTCATCAATTTCAACGACAACAACATCATACTGATCTTCTGCCAACAGCTGTGCAATACTATAGCCTAGTTTCCCAGCTCCGACTATTACTATACGCATGTAATTCACCCTTATTTCTACCACTTAGCTAACTAAAGCAATTATATCAAAATTTGATTGCTTTTTTTGTGTATACTTTACTGAAATACTTCTACCGCGAGTTTAATTTTTGGATAAAATTTATAATTTTCTATTTCAGTAATTCCAGTACACATAGCGCGCTGAGAGTTTTAGAATCAAAAATATCACCCTCTAGCACCATTTTTTTTATTTGTTGCGGCTTGAACGCTACTACATCAATAAATTCATCTTCGTCAGTATGCTGGGCATGTTTTTCCAGTCCGTAGGCCGCATATAAATGGATTACTTCATCTGTAAAACCGGGCGTAGTAACAATCGAAGTAAGTTTTTGCCATTTTTTCGCTTTATAGCCAGTTTCTTCCGATAATTCTCGCGTTGCACAAACATCAGGATCTTCCCCTAAATCAAGCTTCCCTGCCGGAATTTCGTACAACACGGTACCGATAGGATAACGGTACTGTTTCACAAAAATTATACTGCCGTCATCCAAAATAGGTACTATTCCCACAGCACCGGGATGATGAATTAACTCCCGGGTAGTTTTCCTACCGTTAGGCAGGGTTACCGTATCAATATTTACTTTCAACAGTCTTCCGGCAAAGGCAACCTTACTGCTGATGAATGTTTCATCTAAATTTCTCTGGTGAAATTTTTTCATATGCATCACCTTTCCCGTTTCTTTTTCGCTGCCATCTCTAAAAGTTCTTTTGCATTAGCATAAGCAACTTCACTAATATTATCACCGACAGTCATACGCATCAGTTCTTTGATCCGTCCTTCCTCATTTAAGACCGTTAAGACGGTTGCAGTGCGTCCATCAACGCTTTCTTTACGAATAAGGATATGGCGTTCAGCAAACGAAGCAATCTGCGGTAAATGAGTTATACATAAAACCTGCCCAACTGTAGCAATAGCAGAAATTTTTTCAGCCATTTTTTGTGCGGTTACACCACCGACGCCGGCATCTATCTCATCAAAAACCATTGTCGGTACCCCGCTCATATTGAGTAGTACTGTTTTGATTGCCAAAGCTACACGCGACAGTTCTCCACCCGATGCTACCTTGAGAAGTGGTCTGATCGGTTCACCTAAATTAGCAGTAAATAAAAAGGTCAGTTCATCTTTGCCGCTTTTCGTAAAAACTTCCCTAGCAGAGATAGCAATTTCAAACTTCCCTTCCGGCATGGCTAGATCATGAATATGAATAGTCACCTGATGAGCCAATTTGGTGGCGTATTGCTTACGCAATTCTGTAAGTTGCCGCGCTTGCTGTTCTAATTTACTTTTATTTTTCGATAAAAGTTCTTTAGTTTTGGCTATATTGGTTTCCAGCCGTGTCAATTCATCAACCTGCTGCTGAATCTGTTCCAAATATTTTGAAATTGACTCGTAACCTTCTCCATATTTTTTCTGCAGGCGGTACCAAAGATCTAAACGGCCTTCCACATAAGCAGCCCTTTCACCGTCATACTCTGTAGCATTTAAATAATCGCTCAAATCACGTCGACATTCATCCAGTGTTATCCAACTGCTTTCAAGAATTTCATAAAATCCGTGCAAACGTTCATCATAATGTACACCTACATCCAACTGATCTTTAGCTACTGCTAGTCTATCTAAGATACCGCGGTCAGCATCCAGACATTCATACGCAGAATTAACCGAATTCATAATTTTGCCGCTATTTTGCAAACGTTTGGCTTCCTCTTGCAAAGCCTCGAACTCCCCAGCTTCCAGTGCCGCATCAGTAATTTCTTTAATTTCCCATTCTAGCCGATCTAAAATACGTTCTCGATGAGCGCCAGTATTTTCCAGCTGGGAAAGTTTGGTCTGTATAGCTAAATAATCATCATATATCTTTTGATAGGCTATGCGTACTGGTCCGATAACAGTCTTGCCGTATAAATCAACCAATAGCAACGGTGATTCTGGTTTTAAAAGGGTCTGATTCTCATGCTGTCCGTGGATATCTACCAGTACTTCACTAAATCTTTTGAGAACTGAAAGCGGTACCTGCACACCATTAATAGTGGCTTGGCTCTTTCCGCTTGCAAGAATACGTCGTCGTATAAACAACTCATTTTCTTCGTCAATTCCTTGTTCATCTAAAAGTGCTTTAACAGCAGGCAGAGTGCTAATATCAAACACGGCCTGAACCCAAAATGAATTAGCCCCCCTACGGATATAGTCTGTCGAGGCTCGATTGCCCAGGACTACGCCAAAGGCATCGATCAAAATAGATTTACCGGCGCCGGTCTCGCCCGTAAAAATATTAAAACCGGAAGTAAAATCTATTTTCGCATCTTCAATTAAAGCAAAGTTATGCACATGCAAAGATTGTAGCATCGTTAAAATTCCTCTTTTTATAAGCGGTTATTAAAGCGTTCCATAAAAGTTACAATATTATTTCTAGAATCGATGGCAACAAAAATAGTATCATCACCGGCAACAGTACCAAGCACTTCCGGCCATTTCATGTAGTCAATCGCATAAGCTACGGATTGAGC
>CAYVGQ010000019.1:3899-4274 GCA_964450295.1 uncultured Phascolarctobacterium sp.
GACTACGAACAACGACCAAGTTTTCAGAAGCCCGCATCCCGACAATAGAATCCTGAAAAGTACGTTCCAGCCGTCCCGGCGTAAGCAACATATTATGCTCTTTAGGAAAAGCATAATGATAGTTTCCCTCTGCACCCGGTACTTTAATAAGCATTAGTTCTTTTATGTCCCGTGAAACGGTCGCCTGAGTTACCTCAATCCCGTCTCGGCGTAAAGCAGTAGCCAAGTCTTCCTGTGTTTCAATTTTATTGTGTTCGATTATTTCCTTGATCTTTCCGTGTCTAATACCTTTCACAACTCTCACCTCGTATCTGTATTTATCAGTTGTCAATTATCTCTTAAGATATTCCCATGTTACGGATTAATTTTTCCTGC
>CAYVGQ010000019.1:4284-4851 GCA_964450295.1 uncultured Phascolarctobacterium sp.
AGTTTCATAATAATTTCTTCCATTCAAACGAATGAAACATACTTTATCAGGACTTCTGCCAATATGTACAATATCATTTTCTGCTATCGACGCCACAATCTCACCATCAGCTGACAAAAGCAGTTCTTCATAAGGTGGAACAACATTGAGTTCTATTATATTATTCATTGGAATCAACAACGGCCTAGTATAAAGCGCATGAGCGCAAATTGGCGTAATAATAGTAACATCGAGGCTTGGATGCACCAAAGGACCGCCTGCCGATAAAGAGTATGCAGTCGAACCGGTGGCAGTCGCCATTATAAGACCATCAGCGGCATAATTGCCTGATCGCTTACCATTAACTTTTAAGCTAAGATGCGCTAACTTGGAAAAATGTCCCTTGGCTACTACCATATCATTTAGAGCATGCGCAGCAACGAGAGGTTTACCGTCACGCCAGACACAAGCCCGCAGTTGACTACGTTCCTCTAGGTCATATTCATTGACTGTTAATTTACGCAAAGCTCCCTGTAGTTCTTTTAGCTCAATTTCTGCCAGAAACCCCAGCTTGCCAAAATTAACTCC
>CAYVGQ010000019.1:4861-12098 GCA_964450295.1 uncultured Phascolarctobacterium sp.
GTAACAGAGTTCCGTCTCCTCCCAGTGAAACTGCCATATCCATCTGTTGCAAGCTTTGTATGTTACAAATATCATAACTTGGCCTATTTGATTGTTCCAACATTTGCGGCAGTATGGCTTCGATTTCAGCTTTATCACACAGTTCCAGTACTGTAGGCAAACTTTTTTTAACATTTTCTTTATGCATATTTGGGAAAATTCCCAATTTTATTTTTTTCATAGGTACCTCGCTATTTTTACTCTTGTTACTGGGGCTTATCAAGATTTCTGTGCGATTTAGATACAAGTTCGTAAATCATATCTTCGCTGACAGAATTATCTGCACCCATTGTCAGATACAAAAGATATTCAATATTCCCCTCCGGCCCCTTAATAGGAGAAAAATCTAGCCCGGCAACACCGAACCCTTCGGTCTTAGCAAAAGCTACAACTTTTTTTATCACATCAATATGCACTTTGGCATCGCGTACTACGCCTTTTTTCCCGACATTCTCTTTGCCGGTCTCAAACTGCGGTTTGATAAGTGCAACAACAAAACCAGATGGTTTAAGCAATTTATGTACTGCCGGCAGCACCTTCTCCAAGGAGATAAAGGCTACATCAATAGTCGCCGCATCAATAAATTCTCCTACGCTGTCAACTTCCAAGTAGCGAACATTTGTCCTTTCCATATTCACAACTCTTGCATCACTACGCAGTTTCCAAGCTAACTGACCATACCCAACATCAACAGCATAAACTTTACTAGCACCATTTTGCAGTGCGCAATCAGAAAACCCTCCTGTAGAAGCTCCAATATCGGCAATCACTTTGCCTGCAATATTTATAGGAAATACCTGCAGAGCTTTTTCAAGTTTTAAGCCGCCCCGGCTTACATATTTTAAATTTTCGCCCAGTAGACGAATAACTGCCTCTTCCGGAACTTGGGTACCTGGTTTATCTATTTTCTGTTCATTGACCAAAACTTGCCCCGCCATAATAGCAGCCTGAGCTCTTGCCAGGCTTTCAAAAAGTCTTCTGCCCGTCAAAAGTACATCTAACCGTTCTTTTTTCACTTGTTTTCTTCGGCACCTTTCACCAACACAACAATTTTCTCGACAATACTATCCAAATCCAAACCAATATCATGGAACAAATATTTTTTATCACCATGCGGTATAAATTCATCAGGAATACCAAGGTTAAGGATCTGCGTAGTTTGTAACGCTCCTTTACTATTGAGCAGTTCCAGTATTGCCGAACCAACGCCGCCGGCCAGCACCCCTTCTTCCATCGTTACCAATTTATTGTACTTTTTCGCAGTACGTAAAATCAGTTCCGTATCTAAGGGTTTAGCGAAACGCAGATTGATAACCCCTGCTTCTATACCCTGTTCTTTTAAAGTAATCGCTACCTGCAACGCAGTTTCGACCATACTGCCAATTGCCAGTAAGCAAACTTCTTTACCTTCGCGCAAGCTTTCACCTTTACCTATAGGCAGTTCATACAATTCGTTATTGCAATCAACACCTACACCTTGGCCGCGAGGATAACGAATTGTGATCGGTCCATCAAATTTCAGTGCTGTATTAAGCATATGACGCAGTTCATTTTCATCCTTCGGTGCCATAATCGTCATATGCGGTATGGAACGCAGATACGCGTAGTCAAAAACGCCGTGATGCGTATAACCATCGTCACCTACAATCCCCGCACGGTCAAGGCACAAGGTTACAGGCAGATTTTGCATACAAATATCATGGACCACTGAGTCATATGCTCTTTGCATAAAAGTAGAATATACTGCGACTACAGGCTTCAATCCTCCCGCTGCCATTCCGGCAGCAGCCGTGACAGCATGCTGCTCCGCAATGCCCACATCAAAAAATCGTTGCGGATAAAGCTCGGCAAATTTATTCAACCCTGTCCCATCCGGCATAGCAGCCGTAATAGCAACGATTTTTTCATCGTTTCCTGCCAATTCAACTAGCGTACTGCCAAATATTTCTGTATACGAAACCGGTGCATCCGGATCCGTGATCTTTTTACCTGTTGCTATATTAAAAGGTCCCGTCCCGTGAAATTTATTGGGACTGGCTTCAGCCGGTCCATAACCTTTGCCTTTTTTAGTAATAATATGTACTAAAACCGGCCCGTTAATATGCTTGGCAGCCTCTAAAACCTCTAGCAGTTTATTTAGATCATGTCCATCGATAGGCCCCAAATATTTAAACCCTAATTCTTCAAAAACAGAACTTGGAACTATCAAATATTTAACGCTGCCTTTAACACGTTCAATAGCGCTCAAAACATCAGCGCCAAAATCTAGTCCCTTTAACCAGCTTTCAACATCTTTTTTTATTTTATTGTAGGTTTCACCTGTACGCAGGTCACATAAATACTGCGACATAGCACCAACATTTTTAGAAATTGACATCTCGTTATCATTCAAAATAACAATCATTTTTTTATGAAGATCACCGGTATTATTTAAAGCTTCAAATGACATACCGCCAGTCATCGCGCCATCGCCGATAACAGCGATCACGTTATTGTCCTCACCTTTCAAATCACGAGCAACCGTCATACCTAAAGCAGCAGATATCGATGTACTGGCATGCCCGGTTCCAAAAGCGTCGTGCTTGCTTTCTTTACGTTTTGGGAAACCGGACAGACCTTTATACTGCCGTAGAGTAGGGAAAATTTCTCTACGGCCGGTAAGTATTTTATGGACATATGATTGATGCCCCACATCCCAAATGATTTTATCCTTTGGCGTAGTAAACACTTTATGCAAAGCAAGTGTCAGCTCAACCACACCAAGATTAGGAGCCAAATGCCCACCATTTTTAGAAACTACTTCAATAATAAGCTGTCGTATTTCACCTGCCAAAGTCTTCATTTCTTCTAAAGTCAGCATTTTCAGATCTGCTGGAGAATTTATTTTTTGCAATAACTGCTCATTTTGCATCCGGCAATCCGCCTTTCTTCACAATAACAATTGACTCAGCTTTTGCGCTCACACATCATTTGCGTAATTTCACGTAAAGCATCAGCATTTTCACCAAACATTTCCAGACAAATCAATGCTTCTTCAACAGTTTTCTTAGCCAGTGAATTTGCGCCTTCCAAAGTATGTAGCGTAACATAAGTAGATTTATGTTTTTTTTCATCACTATGTGTGGATTTGCCCATTTGTACGGCATCACCTTCCACATCAAGAATATCATCAGTAATCTGGAACGCTAAACCAAGAAGATCAGCAAATTTTGTCAAGGTTAGCAACTGCTCGCTACTAGCACCGGCAAGACGAGCACCGCTACGCACTGCCGCGATAAATAAAGCCCCTGTTTTTCCGGCATGTAATTTACGCAGTTCTTCCTCACTGATATGCTTACCTTCAGAATCAAGGTCGATAACCTGTCCTCCTACCATGCCGAAATTACCGGCGCACATAGCTATTTCACGAACAGTTTCTACAAGAACATCGGCTGGAACATTTTTTTGCTCCAGCATTACTTCAAATGCTAGGGTCAAAAGTGCGTCACCTGCTAACAAAGCCATTGCTTCACCATAAACTTTGTGATTGGTCAGACGACCGCGGCGATATTCATCGTCATCCATGCAAGGGAGATCATCATGAATCAGCGAATAAGTATGGATCATCTCTAAACCGCAGGCTACCGGTAAAAAGTTATAGCCACTGACACCCAAAGCATCAGCTGTAGCCATCAAAATAATCGGTCTAATACGTTTTCCGCCTGCAAGTAAGCTATAGGCCATAGCTTCATCCACACGTGAAATGCCTTTTTTCTCTAAGCGCTTTTCTAAAAAAGTATTAACTAATTTTTGTCTGCCTTCATAATAGTGTTCAAAATTCATGTTAATCCTCCAGGTCTGCGAATCTTTCTAGTTCGTATTCATCATCACCGGTAATAACTATTTTTGCTACTTCTTGCTGTACAATGTTAAGTTTTTTCATACAAATTTTACTCAAAGCAACACCCTGTTGAAAAGCCTCTAGGGAGTCTTCCAGCGGTAATTCGCCGCTCTCTAAAAGTTGTACCTGCCGCTCTAGTTCAGCCAACGCTTCCTCAAATTTTATATTCTTGGCTATTTTTTTTGCCGTCATTTCTGTTCACGCCTTTCCACATGTTGTACAACCGACACCACATCTCCATCAACAACCTGTGTCACAAGCTCATCACCCCAACGTGCATCATCAATGCTACGTAGCGCCCTGCCTGCTTCTGTTTTAGTAATGGAATAGCCTCTAGCCAGCAGTGCAAGCGGCGATAAAGCATCAAGCCTGGCGGCTAAAAGACTAAAACTATGTTCTCTTTTCTGCAAAATATTTCCTATCGTATTCTGCAGTTGACGCAGAGCCATATCAGTACGCTGCTGTAAAGGTTCCAGCCATCTTGAAGGCTTCTGTAAAGCCCAAGAATTTTCCAGACGCTGTAGTTGGTGCTGCGCCTGCTCCGTTTTATGCAGCAACGCTCTCTGGCTTCGCAAAGTAAGTTCTTCTATGTAACGCAAATATGCATCTGCGTCTGCAACTGCCAATTCTGCTGCCTGTGAAGGTGTCGCAGCTCGACGATCTGCAGCAAAATCAGCTAACGTAAAATCAGTTTCATGCCCGACTGCCGATATCACAGGTATCTCAGAGGCAGCAATAGCTCGGACCACCTCTTCTTTATTAAAAGCCCACAATTCCTCTATAGAACCGCCGCCACGTCCTACTATCAGGACATCAGCCAGGCGGTATTTATTCATAAACCGGATTGCCTTCACAATCTCCGCTGCAGAACCTTCTCCCTGAACCTTAACAGGGAACAACAATAGTTTTATGCCACGATTACGTCTTTGCGAAACAGTAATCATATCTCTTACCGCAGCACCTGAAGGCGAAGTTATCATTCCTATAGTTTTAGGATTCAACGGCAGTTCACGTTTACGGCTATTGTCAAACAGACCTTCCTCTGTCAATTTTTTCTTCAACTGCTCGTATGCCAGCATCAAATCGCCGGCCCCTAAAGGCAACAACAGATCGGTATAAAGTTGATAAACGCCATCACGTTCATAAACGCCGATACGCCCAACCGCCAAAACTGTGTCCCCATTATGCGGTTCGAATTTCAATCCGCGTGCTTGATTGCGGAACATGACAGCTTTTAAGACTCCCCCTGCATCTTTCATAGTGAAATAACAGTGTCCCGAACTATAACGTTTAAAATTGGAAATTTCTCCTTGTATCTGGATATTGGCAAAAATACGATTACCTTCCAGCAGGTTTTTAATCAATAAATTTATTTCACTTACAGAATAAATCGCTTCTTGCATAACTTTTTTCTCCCTGCCTGCGAGCATAAGCAGCGCAGCCTACAGCATTATCCGGACTAAATCTGCTCTCCGGCAGCCAAACCTTGATATTGCGTTTAGCAAGTTTTTCTATCAAGTGACTGCGGATATAAATATTGGATGCCACTCCGCCAACCAATAACACATCATTTATTTTCTGTTGATTCGCTATATTACGAATCATTCTAACAAAAGTTTCTGCTATAGAGTATTGAACGCCCGCAGCCAATGCTGCAGGATCGGTTCCTGCTTCTATTTTACGTAACGCCGCCGTGGCGGGTCCGGAGAAACTAACATCGCCTTTATGTACCGCGATCGGCACGTCCACAACTGCACTTGCTATAGCTGCTAATTTTTCAAGCGCGGGTCCGGAAGGGAACTGTAACCCAAGGGCTACACCAACTCTATCAATAAATTGCCCAGCGTGCAAATCTCTGCTACCGCCTACCTGAGCCAAAGCATATGTTCCGTCAACACCTTTTACTACTGTTAACAAGTCAGTCGTACCACCGGAAGCATGTAAAAGTATAAAACGGTCAGCATCAGGTCCCTGTGCTGACCACTTGCCGGCTTCCAAATGATTTTCCTGATGGCTAATTTGCCACAAAGGAACCCCTATCACCGAAGCTAGAGAACGTGCCAGCCCTAACCCAACCAAAAATGCCGGCATATAAGAATCATTTAAAGGGCGTGGACGAGCAGATACACAGATGCCAAGAATTTTAAACTTACTCATACCAACTGCTTCTATCAATACTGGCAGATTACGAGTATGCTGAAAAACCATTTCTGATTGCTGCAAGCCTTTGTGCCCTGCCTTTACCTGCAAAATTCTACGGTTCTCATCTATAAGGATACCTGAGCGGTCCAATAAAGCGACAGAAGTTGTATAACAGCTGGTATCAATACCCAAATAAACTTCTTTCTTACACATCTTCGCGAACCATTTTACCTAAAACACCATTAATAAATCTTGGAGTATCGTCTGTTCCATAAATTTTTGCTATCTCTACAGCCTCGTTAATAGCAACATTAGGGACTAATTTCTCAGCCGCAAAAAACATCTCATAAACCGCAATACGCAGAATATTACGATCTACAGACGGCATTCTATCGAGGCGCCAGTCAATAGCATATTCACTGATTTTAGCATCAATAACCATACTATTAGCTAAAACGCCGTTTAAAACTGTCGCTGCATAAGGTCTGGCTTTAGCGGCAATTTTATCGTCTCTTTCTTCTATAGCGGCAGCCAATGCTACCTCCCCTTCATTTTGAGCAAAATCTATTTGGAACAAACTCTGCAGTACTAATTCTCTTGCAATTCTGCGAATCATGTTAGCCCTCTCTTGTTCTAAATTTATTTATGATAGCCGGGAGGTAGTAGCCTATCCAGCCATTCCATAAGATCTTCTTTTTTATCCAATTTGTTGCCTAAAAAGAATCCGAAAGCAATACATATCAGTAGGAAAATCGTCTGTAGAAATCCCAAAATCAGAAACATAGCACCAACGAACAGGCCAAACAGGGAACCCAGTAATCGTCCACGATAATTCTTCCAAAGATCGCTGAAAATTTCGTTCAACACACCGCTTCCTCCCTAATCTTTCGCCTTGATCTGTTTGAAGAACAAATCAATATCTCTAATTTCCATGCCCAAAACCTTTTTAATGGTATCACGGACGTTGTATTTTATTTCATCCGTAGTTTCCGGAATATTTATACCGGGCTCAATGGAAGCATTAATTCGAATGCCGATATGATCCTCACCCATTTTTGCCTCTACCTTTACTCCATAAACGCCATAAACTTCCTTGGCGATCTCCGCTACATAATCTTCAATAGCACTTTTCCCTACAGAAACTTTCCCAGTTTCCGCAGCACTGATAGTTAGTGA
>CAYVGQ010000020.1:0-5807 GCA_964450295.1 uncultured Phascolarctobacterium sp.
TTTATGCGGGTTCTTTGGTAAATCCGGAACTTTTAAAATATGCTAAGCCGGAATGTATTATTATGGACAGTGCCGAAATGACATTAGAAGAAGTTATTGCCGCTATGGTTCCTGCAGCCCAGGCTGGTAAGCTTGTTGTGCGGCTTCATACAGGAGATCCAAGTGTTTATGGCGCTCATCGTGAACAAATAGATCTTCTGCGTAGTTATAACCTCGATTTTGAAATTGTTCCAGGCGTTAGCTCGTTCTGCGCAGCTGCCGCTTGCTTGGATGCTGAATATACTTTGCCAAATATCAGTCAATCTGTAATTATTACCCGCATGGAAGGGCGTACTCCGGTGCCCAATAAACAAAAAATTGCTGATTATGCAGCCCATAAAGCGACAATGGTTATTTTTCTATCTAGCGGAATGCTGGATAAGTTGCAGAAAGAATTGATTTCTGGTGGTTATACAGCGGATACTCCAGCCGCTATTGTTTATAAGGCATCGTGGCCGGACGAGAAAGTTTGCCGTTGTACTGTAGGAACTTTGGCTGAAACAGCTCAAGAACATAATATTACAAAAACAGCGTTAATCACTGTGGGCAATTTTTTAGGAAATATTTATGATCGTAGCGAACTCTATAATCCAACATTTGCTCACGGTTACCGTGAAGCTGATCCTAGCAAATTAAATTTAAAGCCCGAGGTAAAATAAAATGCAGGCGGTAGTGTACTCTTTTACAAGAAGAGCTGCCCGTTTAAGCGTACAGATTGGGCGGAAATTAAAAAAATTAAATTTTTCGGTGCGGTGCCTGACAATGGAAAAGTTTGCAGGCGAAGACAGTTCTTTAGAGATTATGGTTGATCATAATAAAGCATGCCAAGAAGCCTTTGAGGAGTGCCAATTAGTAGTATTTGTCGGAGCGGTTGGCATTGCTGTACGTACTATTGCTCCCTATATCAAGAACAAACTTGTAGATCCGGCTGTTTTGTCTGTAGATGAGAGCGGTAGTTTTGTTTTACCGCTATTAGCAGGGCATATAGGTGGCGCTAATGGTTTTGCCCGTGCGTTGGCTAAAGAGATTAATGCAGTGCCTGTCGTTACAACTGCTACTGATGTTAATAAGCTTTTTGCTATTGACGAGTGGGCTGCGCGCAATGATATGATAGTTAGCAATATGAATGCTGCTAAAGATTTTGCGGCAGCATTAGTTGACGGAGAAGATGTTGGGTTAGTGACAGAGTATCCTATTATCAGTTCTCTTCCCAAACAAATTGTTCTTCAAGAAAAAGGCAATATTGGAATGGCAATCACTCATAATAGAGATTTGCATCCATTTCCTGTGACGGTACAGTTATGGCCAAGAAATTTGTATCTTGGCATTGGTTGTCGTAGAGGAACAAAAATGGACACTATTGAAAACTTGCTTCATTTGAAACTTAAAGAACTTGATATTGATATAAGAACTATAGCTGGCATTGCATCAGTTGATCTAAAAAAGGATGAAGAAGGTCTATTGGCTCTGGCAGACAAATATAACTGGCCTATTAAGTTTTTTACATCTGATGAATTGGCAAAAGTTCCTGGAAAGTTTAGCAGTTCCTCTTTTGTCAAATCTGTTGTAGGTGTCAGTAATGTATGTGAGCGCGCAGCAGTACTTATTTCGGAAAATGGAAATCTTAAATTGCAAAAAAGTAGTTTAAATGGTGTTACTTTAGCTATAGCCGAGGCTAGAATAGTAATTGATTTTGATAAATTATCCTAATTAGGATCATAAGGAGAATTAAAATGACTCAAAAAGTTTATGTTGTTGGTCTTGGACCAGGTGGTATTGAACAAATGACACAAAGAGCCAAAGACGCTTTGGCCAGCTGTGATGTTATCGCGGGGTATCATGTATATATTGATTTAATAAAAGATGATTTTGCAGATAAAGAATTTTTGACAACGGGTATGCGCAAAGAAGTTGACCGTTGTCGTCTTGCTATTAATGAAGCGTTGAAGGGTAAAACAGTGGCGATGATTTCAAGTGGTGACGCAGGGGTTTATGGAATGGCCGGTATTATGTATCAGGTTGCAGAAGAACATCCTGAATTAGAAATAGAAGTAATTCCAGGGATTACTGCGGCATGTTCCGGAGCTGCAGTTTTAGGTGCACCTCTGATCAGTGATTTTTGTCTGATTTCTTTAAGCGATTTACTTACGCCTTGGGAAAAAATAGAGAAACGCTTAGATTGCGCTTCACAGGCTGATTTTTGTATTTGCTTGTATAATCCATCTAGCTTTAAACGTCATGATTATTTGCAAAAAGCCTGCGATATTATGCTTAAAAATCAACGCCATGATGTACCAGCCGGTATTGTTAGGAATATCGGGCGCGAAGGTGAGTGCTACGAAATTACTACTTTGCAAGAATTACGTAATAAAGAAGTCGATATGTTTTCCACAGTAATAATCGGTAATTCTCAAACTGAAGTAATTAATGGTAAAATGGTTACCCCAAGAGGGTATAAACTGTAATGAAACCTGTTATCTGGCTGATTGGCGGAACTACTGAAGGACGCAGTTTAATTAAAGCATTGGCCAATCTTGATATTTGTCTGTACGTATCGGTTGCAACTGAGTATGGTGGAAGCCTTATAGAACCACAGAGCAATGTCAAGATTTTGACCGCTCGTATGGATTTAACTGCTATGCAGAATTTTATAGAAAAATATAAACCAGAATGTGTAATTGATGCTACACATCCTTATGCTACTGTTGTGACTGAAACTGTGCAGAAAGCTTGCCATATAATGCATTGTGAATATTTGCGCTTAGTAAGACCCGCGGCGCAAGAATATGAAGATTGTATAAAAGTACAAGATTTTCAAGAAGCAGTAGAAATTTTAAGTCATACGGAAGGTAATATTTTTTTGACAACGGGCAGTAAGACCTTACAGGAATTTACTGCTGTTCAGAATTATAAAGAACGAATTGCTTTGCGTATCTTGCCAATGTTAGATTCTTTGACTAAGGCAATTGAATTAGGATATAAACCTGCCAATATTATTTGTATGCAGGGACCTTTTTCTGAAAGACTAAATATAGAAATGATGAAAAAATATAAGACTGAATATTTAGTTACAAAAGATTCGGGGAGAATAGGTGGGTTTGAAGAAAAACTCGCCGCAACTTCTAAAGCCGGAGCGAAAATGATTGTTATTGCCCGCTCTTCAGAAGAGAATGGTTCTTGTTACAGTGATATAGTAAACTCATTAAAACGTCGTTATGCCAATAATTAGGGTAGAATGGAGGAGATTATTATGTTGCGTGTAAATATCGTAGGTATTGGACCTGGAAATCCGGAGCTTTTGACAGTACAGGCTCGTGAAGCCATTGAAGAAAGTAATGTTTTAGTTGGTGATAAAAGAATGTTGGCTGCTTTTGGTACTAATAAACGTCTTTTTAACACCATAAAAATATCGGAAATCGCTGAAATATGTAAAATGGCCAATGCTGAAAAGGATATAGTAACAGTATTAGTTTCCGGTGATATAGGTTTTTTTAGTTTAGCTAAAACAATTGCCGGTAAATTATCAAATTGTGATTGTTATAGGTATTGTGGCATTAGCAGTCTTGTTTATTTTTCTCAACAGCTTGAAATTTCTTGGGACGATGCCAAAATGTGGCACAAAATAAAAAAGTTTTTTCTTTAACTGGTGGGGAACATTCTCCAAATATGCTTTGCCGTCAGTTGTGCGAACATGGTATGGCGTCTGCAGAAGTTTATGTGGGTGAAAATCTTTCTTATCCGGAAGAAAAAATTACTCATGGCACAGCTGAAGAAATCAGCAAACTTAAATTTCCTTCATTATCAGTTATGATGATTATTAACGATAATGCTAATCAGATTGATCACATGGTTCATGGGTTAAATGATGAACTTTTTATGAGAAGTAAAGTGCCGATGACTAAGCAAGAAGTAAGAGCAGTGTCTATTTCTAAACTTATGCCTAAAATGACTGATATAATTTATGATATAGGTGCCGGTACTGGATCCTGCTCTATTGAATTAGCTTTGCAGGCAAAAGCCGGAAAAGTTTGGGCTTTTGAGCGCAATCCGTTAGCTTTAGAATTATTAAAAAAGAATAAAGCATTATTTGCGACAAATAATTTAGAGATTATTGCCGGCGAAGCATCTGAACAAATCCAAAAGATGCCGGCACCAGATTGTGTTTTTATTGGTGGAAGTGGCGGCAAATTATGTGAAATGCTGGATACTATTTATGGCAAAAATTACAATTGTCGTGTGGTAATTAATGCTATAACCATAGAAACGCTCTTAGAAGTGGTTGAATATTATAAAGCCAAGATGGACTATGACTTGGAAATTGTAAATGTTTTTGCGGCCCGGGGGAAAAAAATCGGTGCATATAATTTGATGATGGCTCAGAATCCAGTTTATGTGATGACTGCTCTGCGCAAAGGTGAATAAAATGGCTGAAGCATATATCTCACGATTGATGATTGCTGCTCCTAACAGTGGTAGCGGCAAGACAACTATAGTTTGTGCCTTGTTAAAAACTTTGTTAGAGCAAGCTTATAAAGTTACAGCTTTTAAATCCGGACCCGACTACATTGACCCGATGTTTCATTCGCAAGTAATAGGTGCTAAATCACGCAATTTGGATTTGTTTATGCTTGGTAAAGAAACCGTAAAATATCTATTGGCAAAAAATGCAGCGGACAGTGATGTTGTCATCCTTGAAGGTGCAATGGGTTTTTACGATGGTATGGGTAAAACAGAGAAGTACAGTGCATATGATTTGGCTAGAACAACAAAGACGCCGGTTATTTTGCTTGTCAACGGAAAAGGGGCTGCATTATCCTTAGCGGCAATAATCAAAGGCTTCAAAGAGTTTAGGCAAGATGCAAATATCTGTGGAGCAATTTTAAATAATGTTACTGCTATGAGTTATAAGTTCTATAAAGAAGTGATTGAGGAAGAAACAGGAGTCAAATTGGTGGGATATTTTCCACATATGCAGGATTGTAATTTTGAAAGCAGACATTTAGGTTTGGTAACTGCTGAAGAAATAGAAAATTTGCAGGAAATAGTATCGCGTTTAGCGGAACAAGCAGCCAGAACCATTGATCTTGGTGCACTCTTAGAAATTGCCAACAGTGCAGAAAAACTTATTTATGAAACACCCAGTATAAGGTCTATTGCAAAAGTAAAAATTGCTGTTGCTCAAGATAAAGCTTTTTGTTTTTATTATCAGGATGCGTTGGATTTGTTGCAAGATTTAGGGGCAGAACTTGTTTTTTTTAGCCCACTTACAGATAAAAACTTGCCTGACTGTGACGGTATTGTTTTAGGCGGAGGGTATCCTGAAATTTACGCAGAACAGTTAGCATCTAATAAATCCATGCTCTTAAGTATTAAAAAAGCTCTGGATATCAAGAAACCCTGTTTTGCCGAATGTGGCGGGTTTATGTATTTGTTGGAACAGTTCAAAGACAGTTGTGGTAATATTTATGAATGGGTCGGCGCTCTTCCCGGAGAAACTTTTATGACCAGTAAACTAAGTCGTTTTGGGTATATAACATTGAGTGCTGAATATGACAACATGTTATGTTCAGTTGGAGATAAAATTAACGGTCATGAGTTTCATTATTCAGATAGTAGTAATAACGGACAGAGTTTTTTAGCTACAAAAGCTTCCGGCGTTTCGAAATGGAAGTGCGGGCATACAGAAAAAAACCTATATGCGGGGTATCCGCATATTCATTTGTGGGGAAATCCTAATTTTGCGCGTAGCTTCATTTATGCTTGTGATA
>CAYVGQ010000020.1:5817-11325 GCA_964450295.1 uncultured Phascolarctobacterium sp.
AAAAGTAATAATATTATAGGAATAAAGGGTTTTGAGTTGTAAGGGGATATTAAATTATGATGCTTTTGTTTGCCATCATAGCAGGATTTATTTTAGATTTATTGCTTGGTGATCCCCGCTGGCTGCCGCATCCCATTTGTCTGATTGGTAATTTGATCAGTTTTTTGGAAAAGCTGCTTCGCGGAATAGTTGGGAAAAGTGAAAAAGGTTTATTGTTTGGGGGAGCACTACTGGTTATATTAGTTTTAACCTTTTCTTTCGTTGTACCATTTTTGATTTTATTATTAGCTACAAAAGTTAATCCTTGGTTAACTTTTGCTATAGAAACTTTTATGTGTTATCAAATTTTTGCAACACGTTGCCTACGAGACGAAAGCATGAAAGTTTATAATTCTTTGAAACGGGCGAATTTATCAGATGCGCGGCTCAAACTTTCTTGGATCGTCGGTCGTGACACTAAAGAACTTACTGCAGAAGAGATTGCAAAAGGCGCAGTAGAAACAATTGCGGAAAACACTGCCGACGGTATAATTGCGCCAATGTTTTATATGTTTATTGGCGGTGCCCCACTGGCGTTTCTTTACAAGGGAATAAATACTATGGATTCCATGGTTGGTTATAAAAATGAAAGATATTTATATTTTGGACGTTGCGCAGCTAAATTAGACGATATTGCCAATTACATACCGGCACGTATTGCGGGCTTATGTATGATTGTAGCGGCATACCTTTTAAGTTTTGATGCAAAAAAAGCATGGTACATTTTTAAACGTGATCGCTATAATCATTTAAGTCCCAATTCTGTTGCAGCTGGTGCTTTGAATATTCAATTAGGTGGAGGACATTTTTATTTTGGTAAATGGGTCCCTAAAGAGACAATTGGTGATAATATAAGAAAAGTGGAAGCAGAAGATATTTTGCAAACCAATAATTTAATGTATATGACTGCGGTTGTGAGTATTTTGATTTTGACTTTAGTTTATTTGTTGGAACTTTTATTAGGAGTTAAAGGATAAAAATTTATGTATAAATCTGTTCATGGCGGCGATATTTATAGTGAAAAAAATAAAAAAACAGGAAGGCATTTGGTGGATTATTCAGCTAATGTTAATCCTTTAGGGCTACCTGTTTCGGTAAAAGAAGCGCTAAAAAAGGCAATAAAAAATTGTGTTAACTATCCAGATCCATTGTGTAGGGAATTAATAGAAAAATTAGCAGGCTATCTAAAAACTCGTAAAGAATATTTTTTTATTAGCAATGGGGCAGCAGATGTTCTTTTTAAGCTTGCATTAACTGCCAAACCTAAGCGAGCGTTGTTATTAGCACCCACTTTTTCGGATTATGAAAAAGCATTGCGAACAGTTGATTGTAAATGTATTTATTATGAATTGCAGGAAAATGAAAATTTTACAGTTGGTAAAGATTTTTTAAAAATGATAAACAGTAGAGTTGATATGGTAGTAATTTGTAATCCTAATAATCCCACTGGTAAATTGATCGACAAAAATTTGTTGGAAGAAATATTATCAAAGTGTTTATTGACGGGGACAAAGTTGTTGGTTGATGAGTGTTTTATGGATTTTGTAGATGACACAAAAGCTTATTCTATGTGTCCTGCTTTAAAAAGATTTCCTAATCTTATTATCTTAAAAGCCTTCACAAAAACATATGCTATGCCAGGTATACGATTAGGTTACTGTTTGACTTCGGATGCTCGTATTATTCGTGGTTTGCATGAAAATGGACAGGATTGGAATGTATCTGTATTGGCTCAAGCGGCTGGATTAGCCGCTTTAAATGAGGACAGTTATCTGTTCGCTAGCAAAGATTTAATAAAAACGGAACGTCAGTATTTAACTGCGCAGTTAGAGCTATTAGGGGCAAAAACATTTGACTCAGAAGCTAATTATATCTTTTTTAAACTAGAAAAACCTGCCAATCTGGCGGCACTTTTGCGAGCACAAGGATTTTTGATTCGTGAATGTGCTAATTATCATAATTTGGGATCGGGTTATTATCGTATAGCGGTAAAAACACGGCATCATAATCGGTCTTTGATTAAATTGATGAAGGAAGTAAGGCGTAATGCGCTCGTTATTGGTAATTATTGATGGGTTAGGTGATGATCCGATTCCAGAATGGAAGGGAGCAACACCATTTGACCATGCAGAACATAAGAATATTGATAAATTGATAAAAATAGGAGCTTATAGCCATGTAAGTATTTGCGAAGATGATTTTCTCCCAGAAAGTCTTGCTTGTATACTACGGCTTCTAGGCGTACCAAAAAAAGATTTTCCCAAAAACAGAGCTTATCTTGAACTATTGGCCAATAACAGGGATATTTCAGAGTATGAAATGGTATTTAGATGTAATCTGGTTTCTATTGATGAGTGTGGTACTTTGGTATCATTTAATGGCGGTGAACTTAATTCTTTTGAAATGGCAGAGGCAGCTAAAGCATGTAACGAATTTTGGCAAGGTATTGAGTTTTTGCATCTTTCTGCCTATCGCAATTTATTGATTATGGATAAAGAGCGCCATATTATTGATAACTGTTTTATAGCCCCACCGCACGAGAGCATAGGTCAAAATATTGAATTGCTTCTTGGCGAAATAAAACAAAAATCGCTATTGCTAAAACATTTTATTGATGGAACGGCGCAAAAATTAAAAAAATTTAATCGTAATGGTTTGCAATACATGCTTTATCCATGGGGTTCGTCAGAACGTAAAATTTTGCCGTCATTCGCCTCATTGCACGGCCTTCAGGGAGCCGTAGTATGTGAAGCTGAAATCGTAAGGGGGATAGCAAAAGCTTTAATAATGCCTGCTCCAATTATCAAGGGGGGGACTGCCGATATTGATACTGATATCAGTGCTAAAACCAAAACCACTTTAGAATTATTGCCACATAATCAATTTGTGCTTGTGCATTTTAACGGCGCAGACGAGGCTTCACATCGATATGATTATAAAAGCAAAGCGAAGTTTATTAATGCTATCGATCGAGAGTTTTTAGGCTCTATTCTAGCCGCAGTAAAGGAACCATTGCGTATTATTATCTGCGGAGATCATGTAACCAGTTCTGTAAGGGGCAAACATACTAAAGGTGGCGTTCCAGTGGTGGCTGCACAGATAAATAGCCGTTCAACACCTATAAAAATAGATAGATATCAAGATATATTAACATTTTTAATGAGAGTGAGTGATAGACATGGCTAAGGCTATAATGGTTCAGGGAACAATGTCTAATGCCGGCAAAAGTTTGGTTACGGCAGGTTTGTGCCGTGTTTTCAATCAGGATGGTTTTAAAGTAGCTCCGTTTAAATCACAGAATATGGCTTTAAATTCTTTTATTACCAGGAATGGTGCTGAAATGGGACGGGCACAAGTAGTGCAGGCTGAAGCTGCTAATATTGAACCCAGTGTGCTGATGAATCCAGTTTTACTGAAACCAACCAGTGATTCTGGTTCTCAGGTCATTGTTAACGGCGATGCTATTGGTACGATGACGGCAGCGGAATATTTCAAATTTAAAACTAACCTGATACCGGATATAATGAAAGCTTATAAGCAACTTTCTGATAATAATGATGTCATAGTTATAGAAGGTGCAGGCAGTCCTGCAGAAATAAACTTGAAATCTCAGGATATAGTAAATATGGGGATGGCCAAAATGGCTAAGTCGCCAGTGCTTTTAGTCGCTGATATTGATAGAGGCGGAGTTTTTGCTGCTATTTATGGTACTTTGATGCTTTTAGAAGATGATGAAAGAAGAATGGTTAAGGGAATTATCGTAAATAAATTCCGAGGCGATGTTGAAATATTGCGTCCAGGATTGAAGATGATTGAAGAAAAGACAGGTGTTCCGGTAGTAGGTGTATTGCCGATGTTACACGTTGACATTGAAGACGAAGACAGTTTATCAGATCGTTTATCGTTGCATACGGAAGTAGAGGCTATTGATATTGCTGTAATTCGCATTCCCAGAATGTCAAACTATACTGACTTTAATGTGTTTGAGCTAATTCCTGGCGTTTCATTGCGCTACGTAAAATCAGTTGCAGAATTAAAAAATCCTGATATGGTTATTATTCCGGGGACCAAAAACACTATCGGAGATTTAAAATGGATGCGACAAAATGGCTTGGAAGCAGAAATTTTAAAACGTGCGCATACAGGAACCGTGGTTTTTGGAATTTGTGGTGGATATCAAATGCTTGGTAAAAATATTTCTGACCCCTACGGAGTAGAGGGAGGTGGCGATACAGCAGGTTTGGGATTGTTGGATGTAGAGACTATTTTTGCAGAAAAGAAGCGAACTATTCAGGTAGAAGGTCATTTCAGCAGTGTAAAAGGAGTTTTTGAAGCATTATCAGGATGCGAATTTCATGGATATGAAATACATTCAGGTGTAACCAATTTTGCCATAAACAGCAGTCTTTCCAATATGAAACCAATCTATGAGGAAGGCGACATTGTGGCGGAAGGCTCACAAAATATTACTGAAGAAATGAATATTTATGGCAGTTATGTACATGGTATTTTTGATGGTGACGGAATAGCTAAGAGCATTGTTGATGCTTTGCTTGCCAAAAAAGGTATGAAGCCAGAGGATGTTCATACTATAAGTTTTGCCGAATACAAACAACAGCAATATGATATTTTGGCTGAGCAGGTAAGAAAAAATCTGGATATGAAGAAAATTTACGAAATTTTAAAGGCAGGCGTTTAAAATGGAACAGGGACTTATCCATATTTATTGCGGAGATGGTAAAGGGAAAACCACTGCAGCTTTAGGTCTTGCTTTGCGATGTGCGGGACGCGGAAACAAAGTTTTGTTTGTGCAGTTTCTCAAAAGCCGTCCGACTGGTGAATTGACAAGTTTGAAATATGTGCCAAACATAGAAATAATGCGTGGCAAGGAAATAATGAAGTTTACTTTTCAAATGACAGAGGATGAAAAAAAACAGGTTCTTTGTGAACATGAACAACTTTTTAACCGAGTCATAGAAAAGTGTTCCAATGGGAAAATAGATTTATTGATTCTTGATGAAGTTATTGGAGCTTGCAATACAGGTGTATTTAATATGGCAAGGCTAATTGATTTCATGAAAAATAAGCCGTGTTCAATGGAGATTGTTCTGACAGGGCGTGACCCCAAGCCGGAACTAATTGATTTAGCTGATTATGTTTCTGAAATTAAAAAAGTCAAACATCCTTATGATAAAGGGATTCCAGCAAGATCTGGCATTGAGATGTAGGAGGAATAGCATGAAATTACAAAATGTTTTACCAAATGATATAGAAAAACGCAGCATGGAAATTATTGCAGAAGAATTGGGCGAGGTTAAACTCGACGAAGAAAAACTTAGTATTATTAAACGTGTTATCCATACTTCGGCAGATTTCGATTATGTCCGTACACTTCATTTTTCTGAAGACGCAGTGCAGAAGGCATTGGAAGCTTTAAAAAATGGCGCAACTATAGTAACTGATACCAAT
>CAYVGQ010000021.1:0-3038 GCA_964450295.1 uncultured Phascolarctobacterium sp.
CACTTTAAAAAAGCACTTACAAAAGACCCCGATTCAAATGTTATTACGCGGACAGAACATTCTTGGTTACAGCCACTACGCTGACGATGTTGTCCAAGAATTCGTCAAACGCTCTGTTGACAACGGTGTTTCCATCATTCGCATCTTTGATGCACTGAACGACACTCGTAATATGGAATGCGCCATGCGGGCAGCAAAAACTGCCGGCGCTCATGTACAAGGAGCTTTTGTATATACAATAAGCCCTCATCATAAAGACGAAGATTTTTTAAAGGTTGCTAAAGAACTAGTTGAGATGGGTGCCGACTCCATATGTATTAAAGATATGGCTGGTCTATTATCACCTTATAATGCGGAAAAACTGGTGCGAACCTTAAAATCCCAGCTTTCTGTCCCGATCGACATTCATACACATTTCACTAGCGGTATGGGAGATATGACTTACCTCAAGGCCATCGAGGCAGGCGTTGATATTATCGACACCGCACTATCACCATTTGCCCAAAGCACAGGTCAACCTTCTACAGAAGCCATTGTAGCGACCCTGCAAGGGCAATCGCGCGATACCGGTATTGAACTGACAAAACTGCATCAGGCAGCAGACTATTTCCGTAGCGTTAAAGCACAATTGGTCAAGGATTTTGGTCTTAACGACAATATACCTATTGATCCAAAAGTCCTTACCTTCCAAATTCCCGGCGGCATGCTTTCCAATTTACTGAATCAAATGAAAGAAATGGGTTCCGCAGAAAAATATCCGGAGCTCTTAGAAGAAATGCCACGTGTCCGTGCTGAACTTGGTTATCCTCCGCTTGTAACTCCTACCAGCCAGATAGTAGGATCTATGGCGGCATTAAATGTAACCCTAGGCCGTTACAAAATGATTCCTAATGAAGTTAAGGATCTTGTTCGCGGTAAATATGGTCGTACACCGGCACCTATTGATCCGGAAGTTAGGAAATTGGCTATTGGCGATGAACCTCAGATAGATTATAGACCGGCTGATGATATCGCTCCGCAGATGGAAAGCCTTAAAGTAAAACTTTCTGAAGCCGGTTATCCTAATGCCGATATTGACGACATTCTCTCATACGCATTATTCCCGGATGTTGCTCTTGCTTACTTCAAAAAACATCGTTAAAAAACGCATAAAAAATCCATATGTCTTTAGACATATGGATTTTTTATGCGTGAGTGCCTCTAATAACAGTTATTCCTTTTCCCTGTATATATTTAGAAATCTCTTTTATTGTATTGCATTCCTCTTTTTCTCCAGTAGATTTATTGTAAATTTTAGTGCAAATTCCAATATGAACAGCACTCGGCTTTAAATCCAAAATTTTTTTCAATTTCTCTGCTAACCCATCCTGATTTTTGAATCTTACTTCTTCACAACCATTACATGAGAAAAAAGCTACTAATTGTAACTTCTCATCCATACTATATTCCTGAAATTTACCCGTACGAGCATAAAAAGCCTCTAAACAACTTGCTCCAGTACATACATCATTAGATTTAAGACATCTTAAAATCACAATTTTTTTCATCTGCTCTTCCTTTCAAATAATTTAGTTATACGATCTTTAGCGTTCTGGCTATCTTGAATAGTCAATTCTAAAGGAAACCGCGCAACCGTTCTCCAGTATAATTTTCTTTCACCTCCACAACCCTTGTCAATGCTTTACATGATAAATATACATACCAATAAAACTGTTTCAGATCACGATAGCTTTTACAATTTTCTAAATGTATGGCCATCTTATCTTTCACAAAATCATACTTTTTATGATCTCTTTACACGTCTTTCCAATGCTGCGGCAAATAGACAATATTCATTCTACCCGTATCAGCTTCAAGATTAACCCTGCTTTCAACACCATACATATCATAAATAAACTTTTCTGTTAAAAGCTCCTGCGGACTTCCCATACCAACAACCTTTCCTTCCTCTATAGCAACAATCCTGTCACAATACATAGCCGCAATATTTAAATCATGAATGGCCGCTACAACAGTCAAGTCTAAACCTTTAACTATATCCATTATCTGCAATTGATATTTTATATCTAAGTGATTGGTTGGTTCATCCAAAACTAAACATTCTGTTTGCTGCGTCAAAGCTCTCGCCAAAATAACCCTTTGTTGCTCACCACCCGATAAAGTTGAAAAGTTCCTTTCTTCAAAATCTTCCAAGCCCACTGTTTTGAGTGCTTGACGAGCAATTTGAAAATCTTTTAAATTATCTCGCTCCAAAATTTTTTTATGCGGCGAACGTCCCATCAGAACTACTTCCAGGACTGAAAAATCAAAACTATAAAAATTATGCTGAGCCACTACAGCCAATTTCAATGCGGATTCACGATAGGAAAGTTCATCAAGTTCTTTGTTATTCAACATTATTTTACCAAAAGTAGGTTTCTGCACACGATAAACACATTTTAAAAATGTACTTTTACCGCTGCCATTGGGACCAATAATACCAACAAATTCTTTGTTATGTAGCGTAAAATCAATTCCTTTTAGAATTTCTTTAGCACCTATAAACATTTTTACTGCTTCAGCTAATATCTCCATCTTTAATTACCTCCAAAACCATAGCTACGTTTTACCATAAGATAAACGAAACATGGAGCACCTATTAGTGAAATTAAGATTCCTATAGGCAACTCGGTGCGGGGGATTATTACACGACATAATCCATCAGCAATAACTAAAAACACTGCCCCTGTAAACGCCGCCACCGGTATCAACTTTTTATGATCAGTGCCAACTATCATTCTTACTACATGCGGCACAATAAGCCCGACAAACCCCACCATTCCTGCAGAATAAACGACAAACCCGACAATAAGTGAACTTATTAGCAGATATGCCTGCCGATATATATGCAAATCAGTTCCCAGTGTCAAAGCTGATTCATCCCCTAGTAGCATTAAGTTGAGCATTCTACTTTGAGTCCAAAAAAATAACACTGCAATAATAAAAATTGGCGCTATTATTGCCAGATTATCCCAGCGTGCACCAGCGAAACTACCCAT
>CAYVGQ010000021.1:3048-11000 GCA_964450295.1 uncultured Phascolarctobacterium sp.
CGCCAAAAGTAATTTTATAGAATTAGAACGTCCACCAAGATTCGAAATAAACAATACTCCCAAAGAAATCGCAAATGCACCCAAAAAAGCGGCAATTCCAACAAAATTTTCTCCAAAAGATACACCGATACCAAATAAAATAGCAGCGGTTGCCCCTAGAGATGCACCTGAAGAAATGCCTAAAATATACGGATCTGCTAAAGGATTCTTAACAATAGCCTGCATAATGACACCACATACAGATAGTCCGCAACCAACGATTGCCGCCAATATTAACCGTGGTAAACGTAACAGCCAAATAATATCATGCACCGGCCCTTTCCCAATCGCATCAATGGGCGTGTCACTTTGCAGCTGCATGGTTACTACTGTATATATCTGTTCTATCGGAATTTTTACCGTCCCAATAGTTAAAGCCCAAAAAATGGCCGTTATCAAAAGAAAAAGCAGTACTATGCAGATCAATAAATAACTACTTCTTTTTAAAAATTCCCACATATTTTATTTCTCCTTATATAGTTCTGGATATAGTCCCTGCGCTATTATTTTTATACCGTCATACGTTCTAATTCCTGAACTATAAACAGCATAGAGTGGCACTGTATGCACATTCTTATTACGTACACAGCGAAGATGGCTGAGAGCTTTATTTTTATATATACTATCTAAAATATTTTTTTCTTCACCATAATTTCTTTCTATGATTACCATAAAAATTACATCCGGATCCAAATCTACAAGTTGTTCTAAACTTAACGTATTATTTTTTGCTATCAAGTCACCGCCTAAGCTTGTCAATATATCTCCAGCCAAAGTTTTTTCACCATAAACTCTTATTTCTTTTCCTAAAAATTCCATTATCACAGCTCTTGGTCTTTGTCCTATTTTTGCAGTTTTCTCAGTAACAAAATTTATCTCATTTTGCATTTGAGTAACCAATTGTAGCGCTTTTTCATTTTTATCGAATATCTTGCCTATATCCAAAATATACTCATATTCATCTTCTAATTTATGTTTATCAACAGATGTCCGTGATGATGGAGTAATATAAGTATTTACTTCACGCGCCTGCCAAAAGTTAGTACTGCGTAAAACTTTAGCGGAAAAAGTCGAATACCATCCAATAATAAAATCTGGTTCCATCATCATAATGCTTTCCATATCTAAATTTTCCAGACTTGTATACGGTATTTTTTCATATTGATGCTGGTACTCAGATAGAATATATTTTTTATCGGGAACTCCCATTCCCGCAACAATTCTATCTCCAACCCCTAAGGTCAAAAGCAATTCAATAGTATCCTGCCATACAGCAACTATTCTTTGTGGAGGTTTATAATATGTAAATTCTTGTTTTTCGTTGCGAGAATTATAATTGATAATTTTTTGCGGATAATGGTTCTGGTTATAATCAATTTTTCCTTTACTTTTTTCTGAACTTCCCTCATTAACTTTGACTACCGATGAACACCCACAAGATATTAAAATTAAAAATACTAATAATGCCGTTAATAACTTTTTCATATTAACCTCGTTTTTAAAATTGCCCAATAATTAGGTAAAGTACGCCAGCTGAATAGTAGCGTACTTTACACTTGCAAAAATAAAATATCAATTCAAAATCTGCTTTAATTATTAAAATTTATATTGCATACCGACCATAACACAACGACTCGGCATTGCTGAACTTCCTACACCGTTCCAAGAATTATATGAAGTTTCATAAGCCTCGTTGGTAAGATTAGTGACTACTACATATGCAGTCATATCCTTAGTGATTTCATAATTTAAATTCCAATCAAGCACAAGGAATCTATTATTAGTAAAAGCATAATCACTACAACCCGTATACCAGTTAGTCAAAAGACCGGTATAAAGTTTTTTATTTTCGTACGAAAGATTTAAAGAATAATGGTTTTGAGGGCGCAGTCTATTGATAGACACGTTAATGTCACTACTGTTTTGATAACCCCAATCGGGAGAAAGTATCCAACCATTTTTGGCTTTCCACTCATCTTTCATATGAGAATAAGACGCGCTCAGCATAATATGCTCGTCAAATCTATGATCTGCCGTAATATTAAACGATTTTTTATCTTCTTTGGCATTAACCGCCGTACTACTGAACTCATCTTTATTATCATCCCATATTGGCAGTGTAGCTATGGCGTTACTCATTTTTGTCCAGTCATAATGAACTGCTAAGCTGGTTTTATCAGAGAGATCTTTACGTATTCCTAAAGTCCATGCGTCACCTTTTTCATCTAAAAGAGGAGTTTTAAAAACACCATCATTAATACTATAATCGCCCTGACGCAACGGTCTAAATACTCTTGTCCAACCTAAATACATACTGCTAGTATCATCGAACATATACTGTGTATTGATGACAGGTGTAATCTCATGCGTATCTCCTTTGCCTTGAGTACTACCGGTTGCATTGGTTGTTTCAAAAGAACTGTATTTAGAATATCTGATAGCCGGAGTAATATCCCATTTGTCATTGATATGTATTTTGTCTTGAACATAGCCTCTGATAGTTTTACGATCAACATGACTTGTCGTGACACTATTATCGTTATTGCTTATACTTTTGGAAAAATTTTTAGCTTTATCATATGTGATACTGGCAATAATATCATTAACGCCTACGGATTTTGCATATTGCAACTGAATACCACGATTTTTTTCTTCACGCCAACTGGTTGGCTCACTTGCAGGACCACCGGTTTTTTCTACCCATTCTTTTAAAGCAGCTTTGTCTCCCCCGGGGAATGGGGCTAGATTGTCGTTGATCCACTGCTGCAATTGTTCATTCGTAGCTCCATTAGGAAATAAAGCCTTATAGTCATCTGCCGTAGCTAAATTCCATTTATATTTATCTCTGTGCGCATAACGATGGTTTTGATCATAAATTCTGACAAAGCTTTCCATACCATTTTCTTTATCAAATGTATAAGTTATATCCCAGTCATTATTTTTAAAACGACTAAAAGAGCCGTAAGCAGCTCCGTCTAAAGCATACAGATTATGATATCCCGGATTTTTAGAATCTCCAGAAAGTTTATTGCCAACCCATTTATTATTTTCATCCAGTTGACCTATTGCTGCATTAAAAATAATTCTTTGCCAATCAGCCTGGTTCCAATAACGTAAACTAGGCGTTGCTATCGGATATCCGTCTTTACCTTGTTTAAAATTATACCAAATTTTCAGGCTCTGTTTTTCATTAAAATCTTTGTCTATACGCAGATTTACGCCGTCTTCCTTCCATTTAGAACCTCCTAAAGTCCCAGTTTCTCCGGTATAACCATCTTTATATTTTGTATCTCCCGACATATCACGATTAGCAGAAATAAAATAATGCCACGATTTATCGTTTCCGGCACTGCCCGAATAGCTGAGAGCATACTTGTGCTTGTCCCAGGAACCTGTAGATAAATCAATAGAACCAACATTATCGTTACCGCCTTTGCGGGTAATAATATTAATAACCCCTCCTAACGCATCGGCTCCATATATAGAAGCCCCCGGTCCTTTGATTACTTCTATTTTTTCAACATTTGCCATATTAGTGACTTGATCAAGATTTACCCCTGTCGATTTACTTCCACTTGTGCTTTTGCTAGATATCCTTGTACTAGCAGCATTATCAACACGACGTCCATCAACAAGAATAATAACACGCGTATCACCATTAATGGATACGCCATTATTATAAAATTCATAACCATACTCACCGCCACGATAACCAGGGTTCTGGAATGTAACACCGGGAATACGTTTAATCGCCTCTGTTAAATCCGTATATTTACGTTTTTCAATTTCTTCACGAGTAATGACTTTTACATCACCACCAGTACGATAATATGATTGTTCTGTAATAGTGTTCCCGAATTTATCTTTAGTTGCATCCGCCTCAACTAAAATATTATCTAAAGTATAACCTTGTAAATTCTCATCAAATGCCGCATATGAAGTAGAAGCAAAAGAAAGCAACATCACCATTGCAGCAGCCGCGCCATATTTTTTATCAAAATTCATCGAATCCATCTTCTTTCATCATTTTTCTTTTTAGCAATTGATTTACCAACGCGAATTTTTGATATACGTGAATGTATAATCCTGTTCCGTTACCCAGGAACTCCAGTCACCAGTAAATTTCCCTAAATTAAAACTCATTCTTTTTGAGCCATTAGGTAAAATTTTACATATAGGAATTTTTAAAGGACGGCCAATAAAATCATATTTACTACCATCTGCCCTAGTAAATATGGCTCTGGCAATAAACGAATTTAATTTTGTTACTGTCAAATCATTACGACGATTTACAAAATCGCCCATTATACACAAGTCACCCTTATTAAGCCAAATTTTACTGGTTTTCCACTCTAAAATCATCTTATCTGAAGAAACTTCCGACGCGGACACGACTGCAAATCCTAGTAATGCGGTTATTAAGATAAACATGGTTATAATTTTTTTCACCATTCCCTCTCCTCCTTTCTAAAAAATCAATACTACATTAACCTTTATTCCAGTTCTTTGCCGAGCTTTTCCTTGTTTCGCTTGCAAAGACTTAGAAACACAAGAAAAAGCCTTTTTACTAGCTAGTAAAAAGGCAAAAGGATACACCGCTCCAATTTCCACCCATCACTCGCAGGTTACAGAAACATAAGGACTAGGCAGTTCTTCTGACTTTGCTTCATTGCTTACCTCGCCTTCCCAGTTTCCCAGTGACATATTGAGGATTGCTCTGCATTACAGCGGCGTGACCATGCTAGATTTCAACTAGCTTCTCTATTAAGCTATATTTGCACCTAGTCCTATTCTTTATTATATTATTATTAGTTTTATCAATTATTAACAATAAGCTTTTATTATTTTTTAGTATTATAGCACAACGTTCTAGATTTTAGCAAGCAAAAGGCGGAATATTCCAAAATGGATATTCCGCCTTTAATGAACATTTTATAATTTTATTCCAGCATTTGACATAGACGCAGTTTTCACTTTAGGTTTTTTTATTTTTGTTCAGCAAGTTTTTCTTTAGCTATCTCCAACATAAGCTTAATGCGATTCATCTGATTAACTGCACTGGCATCTGCGTCGCAATCTAAAGCAATGATATTCGCATTTTGATTACTGCGTAAAAGTTCACGAATCATGCCTTTTCCGGTAATATGATTCGGCAGGCAGGCAAAAGGTTGCAGACAAACTATATTCTCTATACCATTATGAATCAACTTAGCCATTTCAGCGGTCAAAAGCCAACCTTCGCCGGCCATGTTGCCGGTAGAAAGATGTTTTTCAGCCAAATTTACCAATGCCGACAATGGTTGGTAGGCACTAAATCTTTTACTTTTTTGCAGTACAATATTCAGTGGCTTACGATAATAATCAAGAAATTTCATAAACAATTTAGATTTTATAGCATTACCGAGGGTTCCATCCAGCAAACGCCGTTTCACCTGTTCATCATACGCCGCATACAAAAAGAAATCCATCATGTTTGGTAAAACAACTTCCGCGCCTTCTGCTTCCAGATAGCTAACTATATTATTGTTAGCTACAGGATGATATTTTACGAGTATTTCTCCCACGATCCCAATTTTAGGTTTACGTACATTTTCCAGCAGTGGCAAAGAACCAAAAGCGTCCGTTACTCTTTTAATCGTCTGCTCAAACGAAAGTCCTGTCAAGCCAAGTAAACTGTCTTTACATAGCTGGGACATCCACTTGTAAAGAGCTTCCGCCGCCCCCTCTTCTCGTTCATAAGGTCGAACTTTATGTAAAACTTGCATAAGCAGGTCACCATACAAAAGCCCTTTAATCATGTCCTTTAACAAATGCCAGGAAATTGCAAAGCCTTCACTTTTTTCTCCATACAGTGAAAATACCGACACATAACCAAGTCCGGCATCACGTAAAGCGCGACGCATCAATGCGATATAATTGGTAGCACGACAGGCACCGCCTGATTGGAATAAAGCAATGCTCACCTTATGCGGATCATATTTACCTGAAGTCAAAGCTCTCAGCATTTGCCCAATTACCAGAATTGCGGGATAACAGATATCATTATTGACATACTTTAGCCCCAATGCTACGGCCTCACGATCCGGCAACGGCGCAACCTCTAAAGCATACCCGGCTCGACGCAAAGCAATTTCTAGAAATTGAAAATGCACTGGTGAGAGCTGCGGTGCCAAAATTAAATTTTCTGAGCACATTTGTTTAGAAAATTTTGGGAACTCATAAGAAGGAACTGTTTTCTCATCAACTTTATCAACCCGTTCCTTCATCGCTGCAAGCAAAGAACGAATACGAATACGGGCGGCACTGATGTGATTAATCTCATCAACTTTTAACAATGTATATAAACGATGATGGCGCTCTAAAATTTCTTTCACTACATCAGAGGTAATCGCATCCAAGCCACAGCCAAAGGAACTGATTTGAATGAACTCTAACTCGGGATGTACTGCTACAAATTCTGCAGCTCTGTAAAGGCGTGAATGCCAAGACCACTGATCAACTACTAGCGGCAACTTTTCCTGCTTTTCTTTATGTAAATCAGCAACAGCATCTTCTGAAAGTACCGTCAGTCCAAAGGATGCAATCATTTCTGGAAGTCCGTGATTTATCTCAGGATCAGTATGATATGGTCGCCCAGATAAAACTACGGCATGCCCTTTTTCATCAAAAACTTTTTTAAGCAATTTTTGGCCCATTTCCCTGATATCCTGCTTATATTTATCAAGTTCCAGACGTGCATTCTCTACCGCATCAACGATTTCTCTGTGCTTTATTCCCTCCTTCTTAAAAACTTCTTCCAAACGTTCTATCAATCTTTTATTATTATAAAGAGGTAAAAAGGGGTGAATGAACTCAATTTCGTTACTACGAAGTTCTTCCATATTTGCATAGACACTTTCAGCATACGAAGCCACAACCGGGCAGTTATAACAATTCTTAGCACTTTCACATTCCTTTTCATTATATGGTATGCAAGGATAGAAAATCTTTTTTATTCCTTTTGCAAGCAAATCATGAATATGTCCATGTACCAATTTAGCTGGATAACACAGAGAATCCGAAGGGACAGACGCCATTGCAGATTCATACATATCTTTAGAAGATGCCGCCGACAATTCTACCCTGTAACCAAGTTTAGTAAACAATGTGAACCAGAAGGGATAGTCTTCATACATATTTAAAGTCCGTGGCAATCCTATAGAACCACGTTTTGCTGATTCTCTGCTCAAAGGTTTATAAGCAAAAACACGCTGATATTTATAAGCATACATATTAGGTGCGCCGGTCGCAGACAAAGGCAATCCGGCCCCACGTGGGCAACGATTTCCTGTATGAAAAACTCCGGCAGGAAAATAATGTGCGGTCACTAAACAGTTGTTGCCACAGCCTCCGCATCGATAATTTTTGCTACGATAAGCAAATGCAGCCAAAGTCTTAGTATCAACCAAAGTAGATTTATCTAAGCAGCGTTCACGTGCCAACAATGCTGCTCCAAAAGCTCCCATTAAACCGGCAATATCCGGCCGAATAACATCTTTTCCCGTCAATTGCTCTATTGATCGCAAAATAGCATCGCTATTAAAAGTACCGCCCTGCACAACAATTGTTTTACCCAATTCTTCAGCATCACGCAATCTAATAACTTTATAGAGTGCGTTTTTGACAACAGAAATAGCAAGACCGGCAGCAATATCTCCAATGGTTGCGCCGTCCTTTTGTGCCTGCTTTACTTTAGAATTCATAAAAACAGTGCAACGTACTCCCAGATCTACCGGTTCCTTGGCTGATAATGCCAACTCTGCAAATTCAGCAGCATCAAGTCCCAATCCCTGGGCAAAGTTTTCAATAAAAGAACCACAGCCCGCACTACAAGCTTCATTAAGCATCAAACGATCGGGAATACCGTTTTTAAC
>CAYVGQ010000022.1:0-10950 GCA_964450295.1 uncultured Phascolarctobacterium sp.
CTTTAATGTGGGCTATTCAGGATGATGTTGTACGTTATATTTATCGCGTTAATGTCATTTCACAACCGAAAGTAGAAAATCGGTTGAAAAATGCTTCAACTAATAATCCGGGCGAAGGCGAAGATATAAAAAAACAGCCGGTTGTCAAAGGTGAAACTGTTGGTCGGAATGATACTTGCCCGTGCGGCAGTGGGAAAAAATATAAAAACTGTTGTGGTGCGGATAAATGATTTGTATGTAAGAGATAATATAGAGTTTAATTAAAATACAGTAAAGTTGGGCTTCTTAGCTGCAACTTTACTGTATTATTGGTGAGAGGATGTGAAGTTAAGTGTTGATAGAGGAATATAAACCGGAAATTGCTGCTACGAAACAGAAACTAGAGGAAATGAGGGGATCTCTTTGACGTAGTTGCCAAAGAAGACCGTATTGCCGAATTAGAACATAGAATGGGCGCACCAATTTTTTGGGATGACCCTGAGACAGCACAGAAAACGGCTCAAGTTGTGACACAGCTGAAAGAAGAAGTTGGAACCTTTCGTTCATTGGAAACGAGGTTAGAAGATTTGGAAGTTTTATGTGAGCTGGCGATGGAAGAACATGATGAAAGTCTGCTCCCGGAAATGGAAGAAGCTTTAGCTTCTATTCGTACAGATGTTGAACACTTGGAATTAGGGATGCTTTTAAATGGCGAATATGACGCCAATAATGCTATTCTTACTCTGCATGCCGGAGCCGGTGGTACAGAAGCACAGGATTGGACTTCTATGCTGTTACGCATGTTTACCCGTTTTTCGGAGGATGAAGGTTATGAAGTAGAAATGCTTGATTATCTTCCGGGCGACGAAGCAGGGGTTAAAAGTGCGACCCTGCAGATAAATGGACACAATGCGTACGGCTATTTGCGCAGTGAAAAAGGTGTGCATCGTTTGGTGCGTATTTCTCCTTTTGATGCCAATGCACGACGTCATACATCTTTTGCGGCAGTGGATGTTATGCCGGAGTTGGATGATAATGTAGATATAGCTATTAATCCGGCTGATTTAAAAGTGGATACTTATCGTGCCAGTGGTGCTGGTGGCCAGCACGTTAATAAGACGAGTTCGGCAGTGCGGATGACGCATTTGCCAACAGGTATCATCGTGCAATGCCAGAATCAGCGCTCGCAGATTCAAAATAGAGAACGCTGCATGCAGTTGTTACGCTCGAAGTTATATGAGTACGAACGTGCTAAGCAGGATGCTGTAAAAAATGATATTGCCGGTGATTATGAGGATATTGAGTGGGGGAGTCAGATTCGCTCTTATGTTTTTCAACCCTACAAATTGGTTAAAGATCATCGTACGAATGCTGAAACAGGTAACGTACAAGCTGTGATGGACGGCAGACTGGAAATGTTTATTGAAGCTTATTTGCGTAGCCAGCAAAAGAAACTTTAATAAAAGCTAGAGAAATAGCAAAGGCAGCGGGGATAAATTTTAAATTAGGTGGAGATCAGCTGATGAAAAGCCGCTATAATCCGGTACTTATTGCGATAATTGCTATAGGTTTAACATTTGCATTATGGTTGAATTACCAGCGTTATGAAATTGAAAAGCGCAATAATACTGTTGAGATGGCAATGGAATATGAAGGTCTTAAAAATTTGGCAAACTGGGAAGGCCTGCCTTTTAATGATGTTATGACTAAATTTAAGGCGGCCGGAGTTACAAGTTTGATAGTATTCGATACAACGCTGGAAAAACTTAATAACAATGGTTCCATCGCAGCTGTAACGGGCGAGGAATTATTAAAAACTGCAGTCTTAGGCGGTGACGGCGGTAAGTTTGCGCCGGTTTTGGCGGATGGTATTGTAGTTCCCAATGCTGTCTACGTAACTGTGGGCACCTCATATGATATTTTGACAGAAGTTGTCGAGGATCTTTATCTGCGTTATGGTAAAGATCGCTTAAGAATAGTCAACAATGATCCGCAGATTATTGAAATTTTTGGCGATCCGCGAGTTATTACAGAAGAAAACTATGACAGTAAACCTAGTGTAATGCAGGCACCCTTAGGACTTTCTACAGAGGAAATGCGCAAAGCTAAGGCTTTTGGCTTTAATATTATTGTTCGACCCATGAATTATCTGCCGAATGATTATGATAAAATAAGAAGTATTTTTAAACGCATTGATAAATCTGGCGCAAATGTTACCGGATACATTGGATGTGGACGTGAGGTTGTCGGCTATCCGGATTATATTGCTTATATGGCCCACAAACTAAAAAAACAAAATATGAATTTTGGAATGGTAGAACATTACACCCAGTTGCAGTTTGCGTCGATGGATGGGCTGTTGCCTTTGGCTGAGCATATGGATTATCGTGTTGCTCGAACATATATTATCGATAAGGCTGAGCAAAGGAAACTAAAAATGTCGGAGGCTATGCGTCGTTGGGCTTTGACAGATGAAGAGCGAAATATTCGCATTAATTATATTAAACCATTTATGATTCCTCAGGATGGCCGCGATATTTTAGAACTGAATTTGGATTATGTATCACAAATAACTGCTTCTGTTGAAGCCAGGGGATATAAACTTGGTGTGGCCGGAGTATTTTCAAAAGATACTGCTGATAGTAAATTTGCTCCGTATTTTCCTGAAAGAGGCTTGTTCGTACCACTGGCATTTGCCATTTTAGCCGGCGGCATCATGTATCTTTCACTGTTGTTTAATATTTCTCCACGAAAGCAGTACATGATTTTATTTATAAGCGGAATTTTAGCTAGCATTACTTTACTGAAATTCGGAGGCATACTTACGAGACAGTTGTTAGCACTGATTGCAGCAACCGTGTTCCCCGTACTGTCAATGACGGTAGTTATAGAGTTATGGAATTCCCGCAAAAGAAATATGGAAAGCGTGATGCGAATTATAGCTACCGCTGCATGGCAATTGGCTTTAGCCGGTATACTTTCTTTGGTAGGAGCAACTTTTGTCGCAGCAGTTATGGGTGACAGCAGATTCTTTTTGGAAATCGACATTTATAAAGGCGTAAAGCTGACTTTTATTCTACCGGTATTGCTGATAACTTTGTGGTATATGCAACGTTTTCAGCTGCTTGGTAAAGGTCAGATTGGAAATTTATTTATACATTTGCGCAATTTCTTTGCCACCGCCATAACGGTCAAACATATCGTCGTTTTGGGGGTTTTGGCCTTTGTAGCATATATTTTTGTCGGACGTAGCGGTCATACTGCAGGTGTCCCCGTACCTGCACTGGAAATTAAAATGCGTCTTTTTCTAGAACAGGTAATGTATGCGCGTCCGCGTGAAAAAGAATTTATGATAGGACATCCGGCTTTCTTTTTGGCTGCCTATGCCGCCTACAAAAAAGCTCCGCGATTGTGGCAAATGCTATTGATTATTGGTGCAACGATTGGACAAGGGTCTTTAGTACAAACCTTTGCGCACATGCGGACGCCTGTTATGATGAGTTATATACGCGCTGTTGACGGTTACCTATTGGGATCTATTTTGGGTATCATTGCCGTTATTGCCGTTTCTATCCTGCTACCTTATGTGCAAAAATGGCAAAGGAGATTCTTTGAGCATGAGTAAAATTTTGATTTCCGGTTACTACGGTTTTGCTAATGCCGGTGACGAAGCTATGCTTACTGCCATTATAGAATCTTTGCGTCAGGTAGACCCAAACGTGGAACTGACTGTGTTGTCGGGCAATTCTAAAGATACTGCGCTCAAACATCGGGTAAGTAGCGTTTACCGCTTCAATCCGTTCAGCGTTATTAAAGCAATGAATAACACCGAAATGCTCCTTTCAGGGGGAGGAAGTTTACTCCAGGATGTGACCAGTCGACGTAGTTTGTTTTATTATTTGAGTATAATCGTTTTAGGGAAAATTTTAGGTAAGAAAGTGATGCTGTTTGCGCAAGGAATTGGTCCTATTCGGGCAAGTTGGGCACGCAAAGTAACGAGTATTATTTGTAATAAAGTTGATTTGATTACAGTTAGAGATCATGAATCGGCTGCAGAACTTGTGGCCATGGGCGTTGACAAGCACAAAATAACAGTGACCGCTGACGCAGTACTTTCTTTGCGACAAGCTGATAAAGAATGCGGCAGAGAACTGCTGGAGCAGGCAGGGATTGACATGAGCAAACCTGTTATTGGCATTGCTGTAAGACCATGGGCTGGTGATAGTAAATGCTTTCGGGTGTTGGCTGAAGCGGCATCTAAATTACAGAAGATGTACGGAGCTCAGTTAATATTGTTGCCGCTACAGTACTCTGTTGATGTAAAGGCCTGTGAAAAACTACGTCAGGCCTTGGTCTCTCAAAAAAATATATTTATGTTAAATGAAAAATATAATACAGAGGAATTTTTGTCTGTAATAGGCAACTTTGACCTTTTAATAGGCATGCGCTTGCACGCATTGATTTTTGCTGCAGTGATGAACATACCGTTGCTTGCTATATCCTATGACCCAAAGGTTGACAGCTTTGTTAATGCAATAGGAGGCAAGTCCGTCGGTACTGTAGAGCAGATTGATATTGAAAGTATAGTTCAGACGGCCGTTAAAGGATGGCGGCAAGCACCGCTTGAACAAAATAAAAAAATCGAGATTTTAAGGCAGAAAGCTCAGATTAATTCTGACAAGGCTTTCTCATTATTAAAATAGGTTTTAAAGGCAAAAAAATTATAAATTATCGTACCGATAAAGAATGGCCTCATTGTTAAATGTTGAAGAGAAGGGAGCTTTCAGCATGCTTTTAATGACAGATGTCAGTAAAACATATCCAAGTGGATCAGTAGCGTTGCGCGACATCAACATCCATATCCAACCGGGCGAGTTTGTATTTGTTGTCGGTCCCAGTGGCGCGGGCAAATCTACTTTTATTAAAATGCTTTTTCGAGAAGCGATGCCTACAACGGGCAATATTTATGTAAATGGTGTGGATTTGCTTGATCTGCAAGAAAAAGAAATACCCTATCTGCGCCGCCAATTAGGTATTATCTTTCAGGATTATCGATTATTGCCTGATCGGACTGTTTATGATAATATTGCGTTTGCAATGCAGGTTATTGAGACACCATACCGTAAAATTAAGCGCCGTGTCATGGCAGTGCTTGATTTGGTTGGCCTTCGTAAACGAGCTAATTCTTATCCTACCGAGCTTTCCGGTGGTGAACAACAGCGCGTAGCCATTGCCCGTGCTATTGTTAATGATCCTTTGCTCGTAATAGCAGATGAACCTACCGGAAACCTTGACCCTGAAACAAGCTGGGATATTATGCGCATTTTTAGTGAGATCAACGCAAGCGGTACCACCATAGTTATGGCCACTCACGATAAAGAAATTGTAGATAATATGGAAAAACGTGTTATTGCTATTGAGAAGGGATCCATTGTACGCGACGATTTAAAAGGGGTATATGGATATGAGTCTTAGCGCGAAAGAATACTTTGTCAGAGAAACTTATAAATCGATCAAACGTAATGGCTTGATGAGTTTGGCTTCGGTATCTACAGTAGCTTTATCATTACTTGTTTTGGGAATGTTTTTGCTGATTTTTATTAACACAAATAACCTGGCTCAATATCTTGAAAATCAAGTGCAGATTACGGTTTATATGGAAGATTCAGTTGAAGATTCGGAGTTAAGTGAAATGAAACAGACTCTGGAAAATCTTGAAGGCGTAGTTAGTGTAAGAGAGATAAGCAAACAAGAAGCGTTGTCAAGATTTAAGGATCGGTTAGGACAGCAGGAAAAACTGCTGCATTCTTTGGGCACGGATAACCCTTTCCCTAATTCTTTTGAAGTTCAGGTAGATCAGCCTGACAGAATTAATAAACTGGCACCGCAGATTCATGAGATGGAAGGTGTTGAAACAGCAAAGTTTGGTCAAGAGATAGTAGAACATATTTTTCAGATGACAAAGATACTGCGTATCAGTGGGGCAGTTTTAGTTCTTTTATTGGCACTGGCGACGCTGTTTATTATTGCTAATACAATAAGGTTAACAGTATTTGCCAGACGCAAAGAAGTTAATATTATGAAATATGTCGGTGCAACAGATTGGTTCATTCGCTGGCCGTTTATTTTAGAAGGCATGACCCTAGGATTTTTTGGTGCATTGATAGCAAATTTAGTTATCAACAGTACTTATGAAGCACTTTTATCGCGCATTTATGCGACATTAGCGTTTTTGCCGATGGTGCCTGCACATCCAATGCTGACCTACGTCGATATTTCAATTATATTGGCGGGTACAGCAATAGGAGCTGCCGGTAGTTATATTTCCCTGCGTAAGTTTTTGAGAGTTTAACAGCGGAGGCCTATTATGCCAAAAAGAAAGTTGTTTATGGCTGTACTGGCTGTAATATTTGCTGTTATGCAAATCTTCCCGGCTTTTGCTAATCAAATGGAAGACAAGCAAGCGGAATATGATGAAGTACGGCAAAAAATGCAAAAGATGGAAAGTGCAAAAGAACAAGCACGTCGTGAAGCAGAAGAAGCCAGTGACAGAATGGAAGAGATTGTTGCGGAATTGCACCGTTTGCAGACCGAGATTAAAGAAATTGAAACTAAGCAGAATAAATTACAGTTTTTGATTGATGAAAATCAAAAAGAGCTTGCTGAGAAAAAAGCTAAAATGGAAGAACGCGTGAAGATTTATCGTCAACGTCTGCGTGATATTTATATAAATGGTCAAATTAACTATCTTGATGTTCTTTTAGGAGCTAAAGATTTTTCCGATTTTTCGTCTCGAATGTTTCTATTGCAAAAAATTATCAGCCGAGACCTGGTAATGATGGATATTATCATGAAAGAGACGGCAGAAATAGAAGAGCGGCAAAAAGCATTAGATACGCAGATGGAAGATATTGAAAAAATGCGCAATGCTTTGGAAATTTCGCAGCAAAAAGCAGAGACCAGAAAAGAAGAACGTGCGTATTTACTTTATAAAGCTGAGGAAGATAGACGGCAGACAGATGAGGATTATGACCGTTTGCTTGCTATTTCTGAGAATATCGCAAGTATGCTGAGAAGCCAGGAACGCAGTTCGTCAATGTCTAGTGTCGGTGGTACGGGTAAATTTATGTGGCCGGTAACTGGTGAAATAACTTCTTATTATGGTTGGCGTACACATCCTGTATTCGGAACGACACGCTACCATTCCGGTATGGATATCGCCTGTGACTATGGTACGCCAATTGTTGCGGCGGATTCGGGAACAATAATTTATTCGGGCTGGATGGGTGGCTACGGCTATGCTGTCATGATTGATCATGGGAGCGGACTAGTATCGCTTTATGGACATAATCAGGAGCTTATCGTAAATGAAGGACAGTATGTAAACAAAGGACAGGTTATTGCATATGCCGGCAGTACCGGCTGGTCCACCGGTCCCCACTGTCATTTTGAAGTACGTGTTCATGGTGAAGTAACAGAACCGCTTGATTATTTGCCATGATATTTAAGAGTAGTTGCAGGAGGCAGGAATTATGTTAAAAAAACGCTTTAGTATGCTGACAGTGCTTATAGCCTGCCTTTGCACTGTGATCGTTACGGTTGGTACCGCTTTTTATGGTATGGAACGCATCACAGGTGATGCTTTAGGAAGTTTAAAATTTTTGAAGACATTGGTATTGGTGCGAGAGAAATTTGTTGAACAGCCTAACGATGCGCAATTGTTTGACGGTGCTGCAACCGGATTAGTAAAAGCTTTAGACGATCCGTATTCTGTTTATCTGGATCAGCAGAGTTTTCAAGATATCAGTTATGTAACAGAAGGATTTTTTGGCGGCATAGGTGTTGTTGTTGGTAAAAAAGAAAATAATTTTGTCGTTGTTGCACCTTTAGAAGGAACTCCTGGCGAAAAAGCCGGTATAAAAGCGGGCGATAAGATAATTCAGGTTGATGGGAAAAAAACTGCGGGAATGCAGCTGGAAGAAGTTGTAGCTATGATTCGTGGTGCGCAAGGGACCGAGGTTGAATTAATTCTTGCCGATAATAAAGGTGACGAACGCACAATCCGAGTTGTTCGTGGCGATATAAAAATCAAATCCGTTGCTAGTGAACTTCTGCCGGACAGCAAGATTGGATATATACGCATCGCTATATTCAACGAAAATACCTCGGGCGAATTTGCCCAAAAATATAAAGAGTTAGAACAGCAAGGGATGCGGTCACTGATTCTGGATCTGCGGCAAAACCCTGGCGGTATTTTAGGTGAGTCTGTGCGTGTGGCGCAGTATCTTGTTCCCAAGGGACCTATTGTATCTGTTATTGATCGTGCCGGACGGAAATACACAGAAGAATCATATCTGGAACAGATAAAATATCCTCTAGCCGTTCTGGTAGATCATGGTAGCGCAAGTGCTTCTGAAATCGTTGCCGGTGCTATTCAAGATACCAAATCAGGAAAACTTTTTGGAACTCAGACCTTTGGTAAGGGTTCTGTACAAACAGTTTATCGACTGCCGCAGAACACAGGGCTTAAACTGACGACAGCTAAATACTACACACCTTCCGGACGTTCTATCAACGGCACGGGAATCACACCTGACGAAATTGTAGAATTTCCGGAACATACAAAACAAGATGTTCAACTGCAAGCCGCAGAAAATTATTTGCGTGAGCTAAATCAATAAAATATAGAAAGAACCAATGCTTTTCGGCATTGGTTCTTTTGCTTTTGCAATATTTTTGTGATAGAATAATTTGAATATATAAATAAATATAATGGTGATATCATGAAATTAACCGGTAAAATAGGTTTAAAAAGCGGCTTTGTTTTTGATTATGCCGCTATGTTAACAACCGAATATATCCAGGCAGAAGATATAAAGAGATTACAGCCCAAAATAGAAAAGGCTGCGGCAGCACTTAATCTTATCCGAACTGAAGGTATAGCAAAAGCGCATTTGTCTAAGTCGGGCAATCCTGAGCAGGTGCTCTTTACTAGGATGCCGCTTGTTGCCACCAATAATCCCAATACACCTGAATCCATAGGAAAATTAAAAAAATTTGGCAGCTATTTGCGTAAGAACATTGATGTTGTAATTTTTCTGGGGGTAGGCGGATCATATCTTGGCAATAAATTATTGTTCGATATCTTTGCAGATGGTAGAAATAGAGGAAATGAAAAAGAAAGACAAGAATCGCCCCATATTTATTTCTCGGGAAATAATCTTGACTCTGATCAATATCAGAAAATATTACAGGAAATAGAATACTTAGCCAGACGTAAAACTTGCCAACAAGAGCTTTTTAAAGTTATGCTGGTACCTATTTCGAAATCAGGTACCACTTTGGAAACCTTAGCTGCCTTTAGTTATTTTTATGATGTATGCAAAAAATCGCCTTTGCTACAGACAGAAGTTACTGTGGTTACTGATTTGAAAGCAGGAGTATCACCGCTGTACGATTTAGCGCAAGAAAATAACTGGCGGTCCTTTGATGTTAAAGAAGGAATAGGCGGTCGCTTTTGTGTTTTTTGTGACCCCGGTTTGGTAACTGGTGTAGCGCTTGGAATAGACATTGATGCTTTTCTAGAAGGTGCAAGAGATATGGAATTCGCTTGTCGAACTTCAGATATTGCCGAAAATCCGGCGTTATTGAATGCTGCTTTGAAATACATTGCTGCGGAAAAGGGTGTGGATATTGAAGTTTTTATGCCTTATGCGTCCAGAATGAAATCTGTAGGTGAATGGTATGTGCAGCTTCTGGCAGAGTCATTGGGAAAACGCTGCGATCGTGAAGGCAATATCGTATACTATGGACGAACACCCGTTGCGGCTGTTGGTACCACCGATATGCATGCACAAACGCAGCAACATCAGGATGGAAAACGAGACAAGGTTGTCCAATTTGTTGAAATCACAGAACGAGATTCTTGTATTGTGTTGAAAAACTGTTTTCCACATATTGTCGCTTTCGAGAAATATGACGGACTAAATATAGATATCGCTTTGAAAATCGCGTTGTCAGCTAATTCTGAAGCACTAAGCAGTGACGGACGTTTAAATGCTAAGTATGTTCTGCCAAGACTCAACGAATATTATTTAGGGCAGTTACTTTATTTTTTAATGCTTTCTGTTGCTTATGAAGGAGAATTGGCGGATGTAGATGCTTATGATCAACCTGGAGTTGAAACTTATAAGCGGATTATGAAGCAAAAGATATCTAGGTAGAAAAATTTTAGCGTGCCGTTTTGCGGCGCGCTTTTTTTGAGGTGAAGTAAAATATGCGACAAAAATTTTTGAAAATTATTATAGCAGTTATCTTAAGTATTGCGACAATTTTCTTTAACTATCTTGACCCGGTAGAGAGTCAGAATGCTACTTTACCGGAACAGGGGCAACTGGAAATAAAAATGCTTGATGTCGGCCATGGCGATGCAATATTGCTACGCACGAAAAAAAGTAGCATTCTTGTCGATACAGGCGATTATAAACATAGCGAGCAGCTGGTTGCAAGGTTAAAAAAGTTGGGAGTTAAAAAATTGGACGGGCTGATCCTTACGCATCACCATTTGGACCACATTGGCGGAAGCCTAAAGATATTGCAGAATTTTCAGGTAAAGCAACTTTATGATAATGGTATTGCCAATCCTCAAAGTGAAATTTCTAAAGAATTGATGAGCAGGTATCGGTCTGGAAAATTATCGCCCAGAGTTTTAAAAGAAGGACAAAAAGAGGAACTGTCAGAAGGAGTGTTTCTGCAAGTCTTGGGACCGGTAAAATCAAAAGGCTTTTCTGAAAAAGATTTAAATAATAATAGCCTAGTGTTTAAACTGAAATATGGTGATTTTTCTATGTTATTTACAGGCGATATAGAAGCCAAGGCGGAACATAATTTGGTAAAACGCTATGGGAAGAGCCTGCATAGCACTGTTTTGAAGGTGGCTCATCATGGCAGCGGCACGTCTTCTACATATAA
>CAYVGQ010000023.1:0-10880 GCA_964450295.1 uncultured Phascolarctobacterium sp.
CCATAAGCGCCACGCAATTTAACATCTATGCCGGCAGTGTATTGCAGCAGTTCCGGTACGCTGGCATAGCGGCCTGGGCTGACATATTTACTGTCGATACTGTCAGAGTTGACTGCCGTGTCCGAGGGCTCGGCTGTGATGATGATCTCCTCTAGCTGAAAAGACGGTAGAGCAGCTAAAACCGGAGTTGTCATAAGACAGCAGGTAGCGGCTAAAGAGATAAAAATAAATTTCTTGTGCATAAGAATCCTTCCTCCCAGTCATTCAACAGAAATTCTTTTCATAATAGCGGGAATCAGCACGAGCTGAATAACGATACCGGGCAACCCGGTTATAAAGCCACCTACAGCGTAACTCCAGGCAGGAATACGTACACCAAGAGCTTCTGCGGCTAACGCCAGTAAAAGTAAGGATACCAGACGGCCTGCCAACATGGCGCCTAGCAGGGACACCCACAGCGAATAGTGTCTAGAGTGGTACAGATAGCCGCCGCACCAGCCGTAGACAGCCAATTCAGCCAACATCAGCGGCAGTACGGGCAGTAGTGGAGGCATACCTGTGAGCAGGCTACTGAGAGCCGGCGTAACAAGGCCCACCGCCAAGCCGCAGTCAGGCCCCAACCGGAGCCCGGCTAAAAGCACAGGTATATGCATAGGCAAAAAGATGCTACCCGCAGTGCCTAAGCTATGCAATAACAGAGGCAGAACTATACCAACCGCGATAAACAACGCACTTCTAGTAATTTTTTTGCCGTACATAACGTCCTCCTGTAGTTGGTATCAGCCACACCGGCTTAAAAATAGTGACTAAACATAAAAAACCACAAGCAGCATCTTCATGATGCCGTTGTGGTTTGTCAGGTAAAACTTAATAGTCAGGATTTCATATCCCGCACATGAGGTAAGTATTTCGATACTTACTTTTATAAGTTTAGCACGGATACGCATTTTGTCAATCAAAAAGCGTTTACAGGACTTTTTCAGAACAGTAAAATTTTATAAAGCCGGTAGTTAATTGTCGAATTAAAAATTTTGCTACTATAAAAAGCAAAAACTGGTAGAATATTCTTACTAATATATGAAAAATTTGTAAAATTGAAAGGATGCTTGTTTTGTCGATAAATAAATGTTTTGTTATATTGAGGCTAGCCTGCGCTCTATCTGTTCCTGCCGCCACTGTAGGTGCGGAAGGTTTTGCTATCAACGAATGGTCGGCCGAAGGCGTGGCTATGGGCGGTGCTCGGATGTTTGCCGAAAATGATGCGGCCAATTTAGCCTATAATCCCGCCGCTATCACCAAAGTCAAAGGTGCGGCTTTTAAGCAGAGCGCCACTTATATCAGCCCGCATGGCAAATATAAAGCCTATGATACTGAAGAAAATTTGATTGGAGAAGGCAAAAATGTAGTACATGCCGGCTTGGCTCCCGGTAATTACTATGTTAAGCAGCTTAATGACAAGGAATGGTTTGGGGTAGGTCTCTACAGCCGTTTTGGAATGATTTCAGAGTTCGAACGGAAATCTGTTGTTTCTTCCAATGCTTTCTTCTCGCGTCTGAACGGCGTTAGCCTGACGCCGACATATGCTCGCAAAATTAACGAAAAATGGAGTGCGGCTGTGGGTGCGGAAGTCAATTATGTTGGCTTGGAACTACAGAAGAATGCCTTGGGTGTCATTCCCACTCAAACCAAGGGCGAAAGCTGGGCCCTGGGCTGGAATGCGGCGGCTAGTTATGCTTTTGACGCTAAGAATGAGCTGGGGCTGGTTTATCGCAGCAAAGTTACTCACACCATGGATGCGGATTTTAAAGCTTATGGCACTTATCAAGGTGACTTTTTTACCAGGGCACATGGTAAAGTCACTTTGCCTGATAGTTGGGCTCTGGGCTATAATCATAAGTTTGACGACCGTACGCGAGTGGAGCTGAATGGCACTTATACTAAATGGAGCTCTTATGATGCGTTGAATATAAGGTTTGATGAGTCCATGCCGGTAATGCCGGGACTTGTCTTGCCGGGCAGTTTTAGTCAGAAAAACTGGAGTAACGGTTGGCGATATGCAGTAGGCATTGAGCATCAACTAAGCGATAAATATACTCTCATGGGTGGCTATGCCTATGATGAATCAGCAATACCTTTTGACGGCGCAGATTTTATCGTGCCGACAGGGGCGCGTCGCACTTACAGTTTAGGCGTTCAGTACCATGATAAAAAACAGACGTTGGCGATGACTCTGGGCTTAATCGATATCGATGGCCTGCGCATTAAAGGACATACGGGTGATGTTTATGCGACTGCCACCACCCATGATAATTACGCTAAAGTTCTTGGCATTAGCTATCAACGCAATTTTTAAATTAAATAAAATGTAATAAATCGGTCCCTATTTTTTAGGGACTGATTTATTTTACAGAATTATTTTGGCGAAAAAAGGCTTAAATACGGGTCGGTTTTGACGGAATAACTTCATTTGGTATATAATAAAAGCGGTTATTTATCTGTCTTTTGATCGATTAAAAGAAGCGAGGCGAACCTCATGGCCGTTATTTTTTATTTGAGTGGCACAGGTAACAGTCTGTATGCCGCACAAACGATTGCAAGCGAGCTGGAAGGGTGCCGTATAGAAGGCATTACCGCTTATTTGCAGTCTCCTTATGAAGTGACCGACGAAGTGGTCGGTATTGTTTGTCCGGTGCACTGCATGGCTTTGCCGCCGGTGGTAGAAAGTTTTTTGCAACAGGTGAAAATGGTGCCGCAATATATTTTTGCGGTTGTCACTATGGGCGCCATGCCCGGCCAGGCCTTGGGGCAAGTAAAAGATCTTTTAGAGCGGCGCGAACTGCGCCTATGCTATGGTGCGCATATAGCACTGCCTGATAACAGTATTGTTTTCCCTTCGTCTGAGGAGCACCGAGAAAAAATGTTGCGTGATGCTCCGGCTGAACTGGGACTTATAGCTAGAAATATTATAAATAGATATGATAATTATCCGCATCTGAGCCGCAGTTTTTTATGGAAGAACGGCGGCACGGCCATGGGCTGGTGGGTGCTGGAAAAAATAAAAAAAATAGGCATCTTGAGCTGTGACTCTGCTAAATGTGTGGGCTGCGGTATTTGTGCCACCGTTTGTCCGTCGGGCAACATCACAATGAGCTCGGACCAGCAACCGATTTTTGGCAGTGCGTGTGTGCATTGTTTTGGCTGCTCTCACTGGTGCCCGCAAACTGCGATTAGCCTAGGCGCCCTGAAGCCGGATTCCAAAACGCGTTATACTCATCCGGAGGTAAAGCCGGAAGATTTGAAAACGCAAAAAGAAAGGAAAGATGTGCAATGAAAACCTATAATCTTGTTACGGAAACAGTGCTGGACGAGCTGCGGTCAGTTGTCGGCGCCGAAAACGTTTTGACGGAAACAGAAAAATTAGAGCAATATCAGACCGATGAGGAAACTGACCCTCGCAAATTTCATTTGCCGGAGGCGGTGGTTATGCCTGCTGACGCGCAGGAAATAGCATCTGTCGTCAAGTTGGCGAATAAATATAATTTCCCGATTACAGTTCGCAGTGCCGGCACAAGCCTGGCTGATGGGGCTATTCCGGTTTGCGGCGGCGTTGTTCTGTTGATGGAACGACTGAATAAAATTATTGAGCTGAACGTGGACGGCATGTATATTGAAGTCGAGGCCGGTGTACGTACCGTTGACATCCAAAAAGAAGCCAATGCGGCCGGTTTTTTATATGCGGGCGATCCTTGCAGTGCTGAAAGCTGTCTGATCGGCGGTAATATTGCTACCAATGCCGGTGGCAACAAGGCCGTGCGTTATGGTGTGACCCGTAATCAAGTCTATGCGATTGAAGTCGTGACTCCTACAGGCGAGATTGTGGAACTGGGCGCTCGTTTAAAAAAATGTTCGACCGGTTACTGCTTGGAACAACTGATCATGGGTAGTGAAGGTACTTTGGGCATTATTACTAAAGCTGTATTGAAACTACTGCCGTTATGTCCTCACCGTTTTGATCTTTTGGCAGTATTTGACGATCCCATTAAGGCGCTGGACGTAGTACCGAAAATCATGCAGGCCGGAATCAATCCGACCAGCGTAGAATATATGGATAATTCCTATGTGCGCAGTACGGCCGATTATCTTGAGTTTAAAGGTGCACCGCATTATGAGAAAGGTATTTATGTTATTATTACTGTAGAGACCTTCAGCGAAGATGAACTTGACCTTAAAATGGAACAACTCGATGAGCTGTGCAGCGCAGCCGGTGCAGTCGATGTTCTGGAAGCCGATGAACGCATCTGGGATATGCGTCGCAACTGTCAGGAATCAGTGCGCCTGATCAGCCTTATTTCTTTGACCGATGACGTTGTTGTACCGGTTAACGAAATTGCGGGGATTATAAAATTCATCATGGCTGTCGGCAAAAAATATCCTTTCCCGGTTAAAATCAATGCTCATATCGGTGACGGCAATTTGCATATCGTCTTGTGCAAATGCGATTTGAGTGATGCGGAATGGGAACAGAATGTTGAAAATTTCCATCAAGAGGTCTATGCCTATGCATACAGTATTGGCGGGCGTCTGGCGGGTGAACATGGTATCGGCGCTAAAAAACTGAAGGAAATGGAAAGATATACTCCGGCCGGAGAACTTGGGTTGATGCGGACGATTAAAGCGGCGATGGATCCGAGGCTGATCCTGAATCCTGGCAAGATTTTTAATGTAGAGCAATAAGGTATATTTGAGTCGCGGCATTAGAAAAAGCGACCTGAAAAATAAAAAAATATAGGTAGGATAGTAGAAAGGAATGGAAACTATGAGTAATTATGAACCGGTCAGTCTTGAAGTTGTAGCAGCACTGCAGCAGGCTGTAGGTGCGGAATATGTCAAAACTGACGAGGAAACCCTTGACAAGTACAAAACTGACGAGGAAACAGATCCCCGTTATCATCATTTGCCGGAGGTTGTGGTTTGGCCGGGCTGTACCGAAGAAGTTGCAGCTGTTATGAAAATTGCCAATCAATATAATGTACCTGTTACTCCGCGTAGTGCCGGAACCAGTGTTTCCTGTGGAGCAGTTCCTGTTTACGGTGGTATCGTGCTAATGCTCGAGCGGATGGATAAAATTGAAGAACTGAATGCAGATGCTATGTATATGGTTGTCGAAGCCGGAGCACGTACAATTGAGATCCAGGAAAAAGCCAATGCGGCCGGTTTTCTGTATGCGGGAGACCCTTGTAGCGCTGACAGCTGTTTGATTGGCGGTAATATTGCCACTAATGCCGGCGGCAACAAGGCCGTGCGTTACGGAACTACTCGCGATCAGGTCTATGCTATCGAAGCTGTTACGCCTACAGGCGATATCATTAATGTGGGTGCTCGCTTGAAGAAGAATTCTACCGGTTACTGCCTAGAACAATTGATTATGGGCAGTGAGGGAACTTTGGGTGTTATTACTAAAGCGACGTTGAAACTGCTGCCGCTATGCCCCTATAAACTGGATTTACTGGCCATCTTTACCGATTTGGATGCCGCCGTCAGTTTGGTGCCGAACCTTATCAAAGCCGGATTGAATCCGACGAGCGTAGAATTTATGGATAATGCTTTTGTACGTAGTTCCAGTGATTACTGTGAATTAAAGCTACCTCATTATGAGGACGGCTACTATGTTATTGTTACAGTAGAAACCTTTAATGAAGAAGAACTGGAAAGCAAGATGGAGCAGCTGGACGAGATTTGCAGCGCCAGCGGTGCTACGGATGTTTTGGAAGCGGATGAGCGTGTCTGGAAGCTGCGTCGCAACTGTTTGGAATCAACACGTGTACTCAGTTTGGTCAGCACCTCTGATGATCTTGTTGTGCCTGTTGATCAGATTGCTAATTGTATCCGACATTTGACTAAAGTTGCCGAAAATTACACCTTCAAACTCTTCACCCTAGCTCATGCCGGCGACGGTAACCTGCATTTCCAAATTCTTAAAGGTGAGATGACTGACGAACAGTGGGAAGACGAGGTCAGTCGCTTTCATGCCGAAGCGTACGCCTATGTTTACAGTTTGGGCGGACGCCTTTCCGGTGAGCATGGAATCGGCGCCAAAAAACTGGCGGCTATGGAAAAATATACCGAACCGGTAGAAATGAAAATGATGAAAGAGATCAAGCGCGCACTCGACCCCAAAAACATTCTTAATCCGGGGAAGGTATTTAACGCTTGAAGCTAATTTTCTACTAAGCTGCTCTAACCTGGGATGACTTACAAAAAGTGGCAGGATTTTTCTTGCAGATGGCGAAATATAGTTATTTGATAGCAAAGGAAGTTTGGCGGCTCATTTTGAGGCCGTGGTTTATCTAAAATAAAGGAGCAATGAACGACATGTTTACAAGAGTTTTGTTAGCAATGGATCTCACGTCGAAGTCAGAAATTTTGCTGCCTTGCCTGTACAGTCTGTGCCCCGATATAAATACCGAGATTATTTTAAGCTATGTCTTTGATGAAGAAGAAGACGCAGACCCTCACAGTAGCAGTTATAAAAAAGCTTACAGCAAGCTCCAGCGCTATGCTGCCGAGCTGATGCGTAACGGTTATGAGAATGTAAGTATCGAAACGCCATGGGGTGAGGTCTTTGAAGAAATAACTCGTGTCGGTGATGAGAAAGAGGTAGGTCTGACGTTGTTAGCCTCACACTGCAAGGGCTTTTTCCGCAGTGCACTGCTTGGAAGTACTACTTTTGATTTGGCGCGTTCATCGCAACGTCCGCTGTTTGTCGCAAAAATTGACAGTGAGAATGACGATCTTGCAAATGAAAACCTGTTGCGCAAATTGATGCTACCGACAGATTTTTCCAAAAAGTCCCTAGTAGCACTCAATATTATCCGCAGTTTGCGCGAGCATGTTGCTGAAGTTGTGTTTGTCCACGTGGTGGAACGCAGCCGTAATCAGCGTGATTTGGAGAGCAAGCTGCAAAATGCTAAATTGCGGATGGATGAACTGGTAGCCGAAATGAAACTTTTTGGCATCAAGGCTTCTTATTTGGTAGATAAAGGTGCTGCTTCTAAAAAAATCTGTCGTTGGGCAGAAAAAGAAAATATTTCAATGATTGTCATGACAAAAACAGGAGCCGGACTTGTTAAAGGATTAGTTATGGGATCTACGGCGCAGAATGTAACGCTTAATTCTGAACGCTCGTTGTTATTGACTAAACGAAAGTGAAAAACTTACATAATCTTTGTAGAAACTCTTGACATATTTCTCAGAAATCAGTATACTGTTACTTGCGGCTGGATTTAGCCAGCCGCAAGTCTTTTTTTAGCGGTAAACAATTTAATAATCCCTGATTTTTTTCAACCCGGAGAGGTGACCGAGTGGTTGAAGGTGCACGCCTGGAAAGCGTGTGTACGGGAAACTGTACCGAGGGTTCGAATCCCTCTCTCTCCGCCATTTAAAGGTTTGCCGCGGTCAGCGCGGCTTTTTGTTTTTCTGTAGGACCGCAGGCGTCGGGTCCTGCGCAATAGGAGTCTGTGAACCGTGTCAGGTCCGGAAGGAAGCAGCACTAAGCGGATCCTCCTATGTGCCGCGGGGGTGCCTGCGTCTGTGGCCCTACAGGAAAGCAACTAAAATTAAACCGACTGCCGCAAGCAGTCGGTCTTTTTATTTAAGCGTTATTTTTGCTGTCGAGATATCTTGAAAGATCTCTGCAAACAATTTAGAATTTGGATATGTACTTATATCTGTAAATTTTATATAATGAATAAGAAACTAAGAATCTAACAGCGGACAAGGAGGCAAAAAATGGCTTATATAGCATTATACCGGCGTTGGCGACCGCAGGGCTTCGATGCATTGGTCGGACAGGACACCGTGCGTACAACTTTGAGCAATGCGTTGATTACGGGAAGAATCGCCCATGCTTATTTGTTTGCCGGACCGCGAGGAACAGGTAAAACTAGCACGGCCAAGATTTTGGCGAAAGCGTTAAATTGTGAGCAGGGCCCTACAGCTAATCCTTGCAATGAGTGTGCCAACTGTCAGCGTATTAATGATGGTAGCAGTATGGACGTTTTCGAAATCGATGCCGCCTCCAACCGTGGTATTGACGAAATTCGTGACCTACGTGAAAAGGTAATGTTTGCTCCCATCAACGGACGCTATAAAGTTTATATCATTGATGAAGTACATATGCTGACACCGGAAGCTTTTAACGCCTTGCTGAAAACTTTGGAAGAACCACCGGCACATGTAGTTTTTATTTTAGCAACTACCGAGCCCCATAAAATACCGGCTACTATCCATTCGCGCTGTCAGCGCTTTGATTTTAAAAGAGTCTCGAATGAAGATATTGAAAAACGACTGCGTGAAGTTGCCGACGGTAGCGGGATTACGGTGGATGACGCAGCTTTGGAACTGATTGCTATCCAGGCGGATGGTGGCATGCGCGATGCCTTAAGCCTTTTAGATCAATGTGGCGTTATGGCTGATACGGTAACTGCGGCAACGGTACGCAATGTTTTGGGTATCGTTGGACGCGAAGCTCTACGTGAACTGGTACTGGCAATCGGCAAGCAAGATTTGGGCACTTCTCTCCGACTATTGAACCTGTTAGCGGAGCAAGGAAAAGATGTTAAGCAGATTCTGACGGAGCTTGCTGAATATCTGCGCGCCGTGCTGCTGTACAAGGCCTCGCCCGCTTACAACGAAATTTACTTGACGGATACAAAAGAGGCTATCGCCGAACTGGCACCATTTTTTGGCAACGATAGGTTGATGGCGGCAGAAGAACGGCTCCATCAGGCAATGGGCGAACTGCGTTTCAGCGTCAGAGCAAGAATTACGGCAGAGCTATGCTTGTTTGATTTGTGCCGGATTGAAGGTAGTAGCGTAGCGGTGCTGATGGCAAGAGTAGAACAACTGGAACAGCGATTGCTCGGCGACACACAAGTCCCGACCAACCCCCCGAGTACGGTATCTGTAAAACGAGTTAAGTCGGTTCCGCCTACTGAGAAAGAGCATACTTCGGCTGTGTCTCCGACAGTTTTAGAAGCTAAAAAAGTACAAACCGATCAGCCCATCGCACCGATTGCTGAACCTGCTGTACAGCTTGCAGATTTGCAGCAAGAAAAAGAGACGCCGGCAGACCCTAGCAAAAAAGCTGCCTTAGAATACAGTGGCGATTGGACTCTTGGTGAAGATTTGTGGCAGCAGACTTTGGAAATACTCAAAAACGAAAAGAAACAATCCATGGTCGCTTGCGCATCCGGCGGTTATGTGACAGGATACGAGAACGGTGTTCTGACAGTCGGGTTCAAACAGGAATTTACCTGTAATAGGATGAACGACTCTGACTATAAGGAAGCTTTTGAAGAGGTGTTGCTGCGCTTGGCAAGGCAAAGTGTGCGACTGGAATGTGTTGTAAGAACGTCGAAACCGCAGAAGGCCGCTAAACCAAAGCCCCAAACAGAAGAAATGGATCCAACCGTCAAAGCGGCACTGGATGCTTTTGGCGGCACACTGCAAAAATTATAAATCAAAATTAGGGCGCAAGGCGTCATAACAAGGAGGAACAGCAATGTTTAACGGTGGTATGGGAAATATGCAAGGCATGATGAAAAAGGTACAGAAGCTGCAGGCTGATATGGCAAAAATGCAAGAAGAATTAAAATTGCGCACTATTGAAACTACTGTGGGCGGCGGAGCAGTTACCGTAGTCGTCAGCGGTAAAAAAGAAGTTGTCAGTGTTAAGCTTGACCCACAAGTAGTTGACCCCGAAGATGTAGAAATGTTAGAAGACCTTCTGGTAGCGGCAGTCAATGAAGGCATGCGCAAAATAGATGAAATGACGGAAGCAGAAATGGGCAAACTGACCGGGGGCATGAAAATGCCGGGTATGTTCTAAAAAATGGCCAGAATGATTCGGCCCTTGGCCAATGTGCATGAACAACTGCGGCGTCTGCCCGGAATTGGGTTTAAAACTGCTCTGCGATTAGCGTATCATATTATCGATATGCCGGAAGAGGACGTGCGGCGCTTGGCCGAAACATTATTGGAAGCTAAACGACAGATCCGTTTATGCGATACCTGTTATAATTTGACTGATACAGAAACCTGTGAAATCTGTTCTAATGGGGGGCGAGATCACAGTATTGTCTGCGTAGTAGAGCAACCACAGGACGTGATGGCAATGGAACGCAGCCGCGGATATAACGGTGTTTACCATGTGCTACACGGTGTTTTGTCGCCGCTTGACGGCATTGGCCCCGATAATCTACGTGTCAAAGAACTGTTGCGACGCTTGCAGAACGATACGGTAAAGGAAGTTATAATTGCTACCAATTCAGACGTGGAGGGTGAGGCGACGGCGGCTTATTTAGCGCAGCTTTTAAAGCCTGTGGGTATAGTAATCAGCAGAATCGCACACGGATTGCCCGTAGGGGGAGATCTGGAATATGCTGATGAACTGACTTTGTCACGGGCTTTGGAAAACAGACATATGATGTAAGAAAGAAGGCAACAGGCATGCAGGAAATTGAAAGTGCTGTCCGCGATCTGGGAGGCTCGGCGCTACAGGGAATCGATCATGCGGTAAAAGGACTTAACTCGAGCACCTTAGAGGGAACGCTGCCGTTTATTATCGGCGTACTGATTTTAATCGTCGTGGTAAAATGCTTTTCTCTGCCTTTTCGGCTCGTCTGGAACGGTATCTGCGGTGCGGTAGCATTATGGTTTATTAATCTTATCGGCGCTTTTTTAGGTTTTGGCCTAAAAATTACTGTCGTAAAAGCGCTGGTAGCTGGTTTTTTTGGTATACCCGGTTGTTTGGCGGTTATTTTATGGGAGCTTTACTCGAGGTAAAGACTCAGCGGGAGGCAAGTTATGAGTATTCTGCA